>NZ_JAAHGU010000087.1:0-31010 GCF_010692685.1 Okeania sp. SIO2F5
AGAGGGAAGATTTGGGGAGAGATAATACAAAAAATTCAACACTCCTTCAACTGAATTTTCCTCAAAATTAATGCGCGAAAAGACTTGACTACCATAATTATATAGATCTCAAATGGGTTCTATAGAATGGTTAAGTCAGGAGGGGTTAGGGGTGGGTTGACTCCTAAGAAATACCCTAGATATTTGTAGCAAACATTTATCAATTTGGTATTATACAGCATTTGTAAGGGTTAACGGCCGTTAACCCTTACAATATCTGGTAGTTATGTGTCAATCCTAGTGTTATACCTGAAAGCTGATAGCTGATAGCTAGTTAAAAATTAATTCCATTCAGCTAAAACAATTTTTCCAATAGTTCTACCCTTTTCAAGACGTTGATGAACATCCCGTAGATTTTTAGCATCGATCGGTTTGACTACCTCATTGCAAGTTGTAACAATTACACCATCTTCGATCAGTTGACTCAACTCATTAAGTAAATTGCTTTGCTCTGCCATATCTTCTGTTTGATACATGGAGCGAGTAAACATAAATTCCCAAACAAAGCCAGCACTCTTACTCTTCAAAGTATTCATATCTAGCGGTTGTTCGTTTTCGACAATGGAACAGATCGTGCCTTGGGGTTTAATCGCTTTAGTCATAGCTTGCCAGTGACCATCGGTGTCATTCAAGCACAGAATATAATCGACATTTTGATAACCAACTTTATCAATTTCTTCCGCAAGATTATTGCGATGATTGACCACCTCATCAGCACCAAGTTTTTGACACCAAGCGATAGTTTCAGGACGAGAAGCTGTAGCAATAACATTCAGCTTGGCTAACTTTTTCGCTATTTGAATCGCAATAGAACCAACTCCCCCTGCACCATTGATAATTAAAATTGATTTACCCGCATCTGCTCCTTTTTGATCAATATTCAATCTTTCAAATAGAGCTTCCCAAGCAGTGATACCAGTAAGAGGAAAAGCTGCTGCATGAGCAAAATCTAAATTCTGGGGTTTGCGACCAACAATTCTGGCATCCACCAAATGAAATTCGCTGTTGCTACCAGGACGAGTAATATCTCCTGCATAATAAACCTCGTCTCCCGGTTGAAATTCTGTTACTTCTTCTCCAACTTCTACCACAATACCTGCTGCATCCCAACCAAGAATGCGGGGTTCAGATTCAACCTTATCTTGAAGAGAGCGGATTTTATAATCTACTGGGTTAACAGAAATAGCTTTAACCTGTACCAGTAAATCTTTGCCTTTAGCTGTGGGTTTAGGGATTTCAACGTCTAACAGACTATTTTCGTTATCAATTGATAAATATTGAGTTAAACCTACTGCTTTCATAGTTTTTACCTCCAAATTTTAAATATTCAGGACTTACGCACGGACACTATAGCGCTGTACGCAGGCAACAGGCAACAGGCAACAGCTCCGAAAGGGGGAATAAGAGCCGATAATATAGGACTTTTAGCTATTGGGCAGTTCTTGTAATTTGTAAATATGCCAGGGCACATTGCTATAAATCTAGTGATGGTGTTAGCAGATCTTGGCGTTAGCAAATGCCAGAAATTACCTAAAGATGGCGTTTTCAAGGTTAATTTGCGTAAGCACTGAGATTAGCTTATTAGGATCGGGCGTGGTTACTTCTTGAGCTACGCCGGAATAACGTCGAACTTGCCATTCGTGCGTATATAGATGATGCTCTCCTCTGTTGCTTTAGACGAGACTTGATGCACCGACTCTTCCTTCAAGGTGAAATAACTGCCCGGCACCAAGGTCTTGAGATCGGTCTCACTCGTCACTTGGTACTGTGGTTGACCCTGGATTACCACAGCATGGAATGTCGAGCCGTGGCTACGTATCTTTCCAGTAAACCCAGCAGGTAGCTTGACAAAACTTCCGTATAATTGATCGTCCTGCGGGTTGCCCCAAAGAAAAGCTACCTTTGGTCCATTGGCAGAGGCAGGCATTCCGGGCTGATCGATCCAAACAATGTTCGATGGGTCCACATTAATCGGCTTGTCATCGCTAGAAAACGCCTCCTCAGTAGGAAGGACGAGATACGGCCCCTCATCGATCTCTATGTATGCCAGGTTGTTGCTGCCCTCGGCAGCGGTAATGTGCACACCTCCGGCTGGCTGTGTCCAGAAAGAACCCGTCGGCAGCCACATCTTCTCGGCATTCGGGTCATCGTTGTGAACTGTGCCGCTAATGGCCACTCCACGGTAGGTGATATTGTGAATGTGAGGTGGCGACGAGAAGCCGTCCACAAACTCTACGAGGAAGCCTGAAGGCCCGGAGCTAGTGCGATCGCCCCAAAGGGTACCAGCCCTCGGGCTTTGGTCGCCGCGGGCGGGGTTGAGCGGTCCCCACTGGACTTCGGACCTTAAGACGACCTCGGAGGTTGGCTTGGCTGCTGATTCCAGCTCTATGGTTTGGGATGTGACCTGGGAGCTAGTATAAGCGACGATTACGATGCTTATAAGTGCTAGTGCGAGTAATAGAAACGTTCTTATGTTCTTCATTTTGATCATTTTAATTTCTCCAAAAGCGTGAGACTACCCAATCACCATTAAAATAGCTAAAAATGGTAAGTATTTTTGCAAAAATGCAATCATAAAACATTAATTTATTGCCATATTGAAAACACCTATGGCTAATCCTGCTAGAAAAATCTACTTCTTTTTCATATCCAAAGTAATGGCGTAAGGAACAAGCTTTACACAAAGAACCTTTGACGGGAAATTTTTGATCGACACTTGTTTGATGTACTACCAGGAACTTTAACTCTTGCCAATAATGTAGCGTATTTTTACAAATATGAGATGCACTCAATTGGGGTTTGTAGATGTGGGGCGACAACTTTTCAGCCCAATCAACTTTTCCCGTTCTTCGGTTTTTTCTTCTTCTTTCTTCCTTCTTCCTTTTTCCTTCTTCCTTCTTTCTTCTTAAATAAAAACAGTTTATGACAACCAAAATACAATCTCAAAAACTAGAATTTGATGTTAATCCAAAGTGGCAAAGTAAGGGAGATTTACCCTGTATTCAGTCCTCCTCAATTCAAGGTTCAGGAATTGCTTTACGTTCGCTCCACTATCAATATATTCTGACTCAAAAACCGAAAGTAAATTGGTTTGAAGTTTTATCAGATAACTATTTTTGTGCTGGTGGTTTACCACTATTTTATTTAGAAAAAATTCGTCAAGATTATCCTGTCACTTTACATGGAGTAGGAATGTCTTTGGGTTCAACAGACCCATTAAATTTAGATTATTTAACTCGCCTAAAAAATTTAGCAGCAAAAGTTGAACCAGATTTTATTTCTGACCATTTATCTTGGATATCTGTCAGTGGTCACTATCTTAACGATCTAATTCCACTTGTTTATACAGAAAAGGTGATGGATTTTGTGGCATCGCGTATCCTACAAGTACAAGAATTTTTAGGTAGGCAAATTTTGATTGAAAATCCTTCTCCATATTTAACTTTTACAGATTCAACTATGTCGGAATGGGAGTTTATTGAGGGATTAGTAAAAAAAGCTGACTGTTACTTACTTCTGGATATAAATAATCTTTATGTTAATGCTATAAATAATGGAATTGACCCTCTAAAATATCTGGATGGCATCCCACCAACAAGGGTTAAACAAATTCATTTGGCAGGTTATGAAGAAAAGGAAAATTATCTATTAGATACTCACGGTTATCCTGTACATCCTCCAGTTTGGGAGTTGTATGAAGAAGCCTTGGTAAGGTTTGGTAGTGTACCTACTTTAATAGAATGGGATACAGATATTCCAAGTTTTGAAGTGTTAATGGCAGAAGCAAATAAAGCTGAAAAATTATTACAAAAGGTCAGTTGATTAATGGATAATGGATAATGGATAATGGATAATTACCTCTCCCTTTTAGGGAGAAGATTGACCCTTAAGGAAAAAATTTATTTTTTTCCCTTTCAAGGGGAGGCTTTTAACCTGAATTATTTAATTATTTAATTAGAGCTTGCTGATTAAATCTAAAAGCATTTACATATAAAAACTTTAGCTTTTTTTTGGTATAAAAAAGTGCAAATTTTTCAGCTATTCATGCTCAAAAATTTAGTATTTTAGGCTCATAGTTGGGCAGAAAAATCATTCTTACAATTCTTGCTCCTATCTCCTCGCTCATTCCCATTTCTCCTGTCTCCTGTCTCCTATCTCCTGTCTCCTGTCTCCTACCCCTACTAAAAGACTTTTGAGCGCAAACCCTAATTATTAATTATTTGGTAATGGAAAATATTAGTCTACAAAATTTATTTCTCCAAGCTGTATGGAAAAAAGACAGTATTAGTATAGAAGAATTAAGCAAACATATTAAAGCACCAAATAATTTAACACCTGCGGAAAGTTTGGCAATTTACAGGGGTAATGTTGTTGGAAATTTGAGTAATACATTAGTGTCAATTTATCCTGTGTTATGCCAGTTAGTGGGAGAAAAGTTTTTTGAAGCAACTGCATTAAAGTTTATTAATCAGTTTCCTTGTTTATCACCTGATTTGGGAGATTATGGAGAACAGTTTTCAGATTTCCTTGTAGATTTTCCACCAGTAAAAAATTTACCATATCTGCCAGATATAGCACGTTTAGAATGGCATTGGCATCGAGTTTTTTGTGGTGAAGATACAAAGGGTTTAGATTTTCAAGCTTTGGGTGAAGTTCCTCAAGAAAAATGGGGAGAGTTGATTTTGTATTTACCGAAAAATAGTGTTTTATTAGAGTCTATTTATCCTATTCATAGGATTTGGCAGGTCAATCAACCCGATCATCAAGGGGATAAAATGGTAAGTTTAGATGAAGGTGGGGTAAAAATATTTTTGTGGCGACAGGGTTATGATATGCGAATTGATTTACCCAATAATGAAGAATGGGAATTACTAAAGATTTTTCAAGGGAATTATCCATTTGAAATTGTTTGCGAAAAAGTCGCTGATATTGAACCTCAAGTTGATGTGGGTTCATTACTTCCATTGTTTGTACAGCGAGGTTGGATTGATAATTTTTGTGTTAAGAAGGAAGAGGGAAGAGGGAAGAAGGATGAATAAACAGATATTGAAGAAAAAAATAGGTATAGCAGAAGGAAGAAGGAAGAAAAAAGAAGGAAGAAGGAAAAATATTATGTTGTTTGAGTTTTAAGCTTTTGAGGTGTCCTAATCTTTCCTTCGACTACTATAAAAAGTCAAAATAATAGATATAATTATCTAATATCAAGTCTCATTAATTAGCCATAGTAAAAATTACCGAATAATTAATAATTAATAATTAAATAATTCAGGTTTAAAGCCGACCCTTTTAAGGGGAAAAAAGCGGTTGAGGGATGGCGAGGTCCCCTCGCCATATCCAATCAACCAAGACAGCGGTCGATCTTCGGAGCTTCCCGAAGGGTGGGATAGCGATCTTCGGAGCGGGTCTGCAAGAACGGGTCTCCTCGCCATATCCAATCGACCAAGAAAAGAAATAATATTTCCTTATATTCAATTGCGTAACGGTTTTAACCAGAGGTAATTAGGGCTTGCTGATTAAATATCAAAGCATTGACTGATATTGGTTTCAGCCTTTTTTTGCCTTTAAAAAGTGCAAGCTTTTCGGTCTAAAAAGCTCAAAAAGCTAGTATTTTGGGATGATTATGGCAGAAAAATAAAGGGACAATTTTTACTACTACCTCCTCTAAATCCCTATTTCTCCCCTCCTGGGAGGGGTTAGGGGTGGGTTATCTCCTGTCTCCTGTCTCCTGTCTCCTACCCCCACCAACAGACTTTATTCAGCAAACCCTAATTATCAATTATCCATTATCCATTATCCATTATCCATTAATGAAAACGTATTTCATATTAGTAAGATACATCAGTCGCGGGCAAGATGCCCGCACTGGAAACACTTTACCATTCTTATGTGTACCTCATTTACCTGAAATCTGCTGTATATAACTGTTGAAGCGAGAATATTATTTTCGTGCGGAATGCTGCACCAACAAATTTCCCCTTGCTCCCTATTCCCTATTCCCTAAAATGAAAAAATTCCCCTAGAAGGGGGAAATTTCAGAGTAAGCATTCAGCTATTAGCGGTCAGCTTTTAGCTGTTTCATAGATAATGTATATACACTGCTAAGGTCAAGGTCAGTTTTTTTCCCATATTTTATAATTCTCCTTGAATTTTTTAATACTAATTCCTGCTCTCAAGGCAATAAATTAATAGCTGATAGCTGATAGCTGACTGCTGTTTGCGCAGCATTCCGCAGGAAATGCTTACATTTCAGACCCAATTTTTCAGTGAATTTTAACTACGGAATTAATTGACTTACAATAACCTGATAACGTCTATCATCCAACCCATCACCATTGTAAGCAAATTCCGGATCAATCATTTGTTTCATTTGCTCGATCCTCGCTGATGTTGCGGGATGAGTGCTAAGAAAAGATGGTGGAGAACCTTTTTTTAGCAATTTTTCCATAAATGTAATTGCACCATACTGAGCATATCCCGCTCTACCTAATGTTTCAATACCTATTGCATCCGCTTCAAATTCTGCCTCCCTACTTTTAGGCCGACGTAATGCTAATTCTACCCCAACTTGGACAGCAACACTATCATCTACACCTGCTGCAGTAGCTAAACCCTGGGCCAATAATGTCTGACGTAACTGTTTGACTGCATGACGACTAGCAATATGGGCAATTTCGTGAGAAACAACACTAGCTAATTCTGCTTCGTTCTCTGCAGCTTTCATTAAACCAGTATTGATATAGACAAAACCTCCCATAGTGGCAAAAGCATTTATACTGTCATCCTCTACTACTTGAAAAGTATAGGGAATGTCTGGACGGGGACTTGCAGTAGCCAATCTTTGGCCTATTCTATTAATATATTCGTTAGCTGCGCGATCGCGATAAATTTTAAGATTTCTCTGTTTTAATAATTGTTGATTAATTTGTTTACCAAGTTCAACTTCTTGGGGGTCAGACAGGTTAGAAATTTGAATCATCTGAATACTCTGGAAAATTAATTCTCCCCAGGGAATAGCTTGACTGGGAGATGCTGTACCTGCACATAAACTAGCAGCGACCATTACAGATATTAATGGGTATGATACTTGACGAAAGGAAGAACGAGTAATTAGAGATAGTTTTTTCAACATGAGCTTTTAGATTAAAAGGTACTAGTGCCGCTACGTGGAAGTTAAGAGCAAGTGCGTAATTCTGAGGAAACCTCAGAATGTAAGACGCACTCAAGACAGTCATGCATTCAAAAGTTAAAAGTCAATCATTTTTGATTTGTAATTGTTTTAGGATTTTGTCACCGGTCAGTTATAGCGCTGTGCGCAGGCAACAGGCAACAGCTCCGGAAGGCAATAGGGGGAATAAATTGCTGATAATATAAGACTTTTAGCTATTGGACAATTCCTGCAATTTGTAAATATGCCAGCGCACATTGCTATAGCAGAAGAAAGAATTAAAGAAGGAAGAAGGAAAAATCTGACGTTGCCTTAATTTTAATATTTTGATTTGTCCTAACCTTTCCTTCGACTGCTATTTGTCCTAATTTTTCCTTCAACTGCTATTACAAATAAATTAGTGAATGATATTTGGTTGTTGTTGTCATTCACTACAAAAGTTATTGATAGCTTTTCCGCAAAGCTAAAATTTTATTTTACTACCGAAGATAAGGGAGTTTAGCTAATAAAAAACCTCCTTATCTTCATCCATTTAACTGTAAGCATTCAGCAGTCAGCTAGCCTCTTATCCGAGGAAATGTGGACTTCAGCTAGGCTCCTATGGTCGGAACTGCGTTATCAACTTTAAAGGATAAAAAAGCAATTTTATTAAAGCTTAATAGTATGAATCTCTAGTTGAGAATGTAGTAGAAAACGAATGTTTGCTTCATTCATTAAAAAGCTGTTTGCGCAGCATTCCGCAGGAAATGCTTACATTGAACTTATTTTGAAAATAAAATTTTCGTCGAAAAAAATATATAAGTATTACCTAAAATTTACAATTTACCACGTTATTAAAGTCAATTTAATGACAGATAGACAAATCTTTATTTATCGTTACGCTGGCAAATTTTAATGAGATTTATTGTGTTAAATGTACAATTACAAAACTCTATTATTGGTGCTTGGCTAAACATGATATTAAGTGGTAATATCTTTAAGAAGAGATTTTCTAAATGAAAATTATGTGTATTAGACATCTGGTAAAAATCCAAAATAAAATCAATTCTCACACATAAATTATCAGTTATTTCCCCTCCAGGGAGGGGGAGGGGCGAGGGGTGGGTTCCCTACTGTCTACAGCAAAGCTGCCTACTCCCTCTTTTGGAGGAGATGTCTATTACCTAACCATCCTGGTTATCGACAAAAGAGTGGCAATAAATTATACCCAATATCACTTGTAATTATTCGTTGATGAAATTATGAAAATTCTGGATTCTCAAGGACGATTATTTGGTAAAGTCAGTGTCTTAGATGTGGGCGCTGTGTTAATAATTTTAATGGTATTACTGGGAATATTTATCGTTCCTGGTACTAATAAAACTTCTGTTGCTCAAGTGGGTAATATTATTACTAAACCAATGGAAGTAGATGCTATTGCTTTAGGTTTAAAAGGACGGAACCCTGAAAAATTATTAAGGGAAGGAGAGAAAACTCAATTAATTATTAGAAATCAACCTTATGGAAAAGTTGACCTAAAATCTGTGGAATTTATGACTCGAAAAGTGGCAGTTCCTCAGCCTGATGGCTCAGTCAAAGCTTTGCCAGATCCTAGAGATAAAGAACTTTTTAGTCGGAATCTTTTATTAACTTTGGAAGGTAAAGGTAGAGTGACTGATGATGGTCCTGTATTAGGAAATATTAAGGTAAAAATTGGTATGACAATTGAGTTGGAGGGTGCGGATTATAATTTTAATGCTAGTGTGATTGATGTGCGAGTAAGAGAGTAATTTTCTGATTTTATAGAAGTCTAATAGGGTGTGTTTTGTTCCACAAAATATCTGGCCTGTGCAAAATACACCTTGAAGAAGGAAGAAGGAAGAAGGAAGAAGGAAGAAGGAAGAAAAAATGGATGGGGATAGTCTTCGACACGCCACTCCGTGTCTTATAACCCCAAGCAATTGTTAACACCCTGTAGAGGGTGGGGTATTAAACCAAAAATAAAAAGATAATTTTACAGCGCAATTCATTTTAGGGTGGTGGTGCATAGTAATGGTAAAAGAAGTGTGGGGAGATGGGGGATGGGGAGTGTGAGAAAAATTAAAAAATATATATCCTCACCATTACCATGCAGGACTACCCATTTTAGTAACTACAAAATTCTTTTGAGTTAGGGAGTAGCGGTGCGACCCCGCGTCGGTGACAGACGCATCTGGTAGCGCACCAAGAGAGGGAGTAGGAAAATACTTTGGCCACTGTAGTCTATCTATTTGAAAATCACTACAATTAAAGTCTCGATGGAATGAACAAGCAAGCTAAAAAATAGAATACAGATATTAAGGGGTAATAATAGACAGAAAAGGCATCTAAATTTTCTGGAAAAATGACCAAAACTATGAGTATAAAAGAAGAAAGCGATCGCTTGATTAACAAATTTCTAGCATACGTGACATACTCCCACACTAACCTGACGGTATAGTGTGGGCTTCTCGTTTCACAGTCCCGGTATCCCGTCGGACTCCACGAGCTTTAAGAACGAGATGCCCCACCGCTCTTTTTGCACATAAAAAACTGCTCACCTAGTTCCGGAATAAGATTTTACGTTTTCCCACAGTTGACTAGGAATTCGGGCTAACAACCCCATATCCTATTAAATTTTCATGGTTCATTACTGGCGACGATTAGCTCAAACCAGCATAGTTCAATGATAACATAAAAATTTGTAAATTAATGGGACAATGCCTTCTTACTTCTTACTTCTTCCTTCTTCTTTCTGAAAATAATTAAAGTTTTGATCAAAGTATTTACTTATGTCTAAAAATAATTCTCTTATCGGAAAAATTCTACATCAACGTTATCAAATTATTGAAAAATTAGGCACAGGTGGTGGATTTGGTGAAACTTATATTGCAGAAGATTTAGATATGCCGGAAATTCCCAAACCAAAATGTGTTGTTAAGAGGCTAAAACCGACACAAAAAAGTTTAGAAGTTCAGAGGTTATTTGAGCAAGAAGGTAGGATTTTAAAAAAATTAGGTTGCCATGCTCAAATCCCAACTTTATATGCTTATTTTGAAGATGAAGGAGAATTTTTCCTAGTTCAAGAACTGATAGTAGGTCACGATTTAACTAGAGAAATGAATTCCTATTGGAGTGAATTTCAAATCATCAAGTTTTTAACGGATATTCTGGAATTACTGAGTTTTGTTCATCAAAATAATGTAATTCATCGGGATATAAAACCGGCAAATATTATGAGGCGAAAAACTGGTAGGAAATTAGTATTAATTGATTTTGGAGCAGTTAAAGAAGTTAGTACAATAGTAGTTGGTAATTCTGGGCAACTTACTAGCACTATTACCATTGGAAATCGTGGTTATATGCCTGTAGAACAAATACAAGGTAGGCCCCAATTTGCTAGTGATATTTATGCCGTTGGAGTAACTGCAATTCAAGCTTTAACAGGAAAACCTCCCCAACTATTTCCCCTAAATAGCTATGGAGAAATAGACTTTAAAAAACTCTTTTACTTTTCCGATGTTAGTAATGAGTTAGTTAATTTTTTAATGAAAATGGTGAATATTCACTGGCCTCTACGCTACCTAGACGCTAAAGTTGCTTTGGAAGAATTATCGAATATTACATCAATTTTAATAAGAGTGAAAAAACACGATATAGAACTACCTTATGGTCAAGTTCCTTTAAATTCTCCTTTTTATATTGAGCGATCGCCTATCGAATCAGAATGTTTTCAAGCTATTGTTAAACCCAACGCATTAATTAGAATTAAAGCGCCTCGACAAATGGGAAAAAGTTCTTTATTATCCCGAATTTTAGCTCATTCTAGTCAGCAAGGTCATCGAATAGTTGATCTAAATTTTCAAACTATAGATACGGAATTTATCGAAAACTTAGACAAATTTTTGCAGTGGTTTTGTGCAAGTATTAGCGAAAAATTGGGTTTAGAAGAACAGTTAGAAAAATATTGGAAAAAAGTCTTGGGAGTGAAAAAACGGTGTACAAAATATTTTGATAAATATTTGCTCGCTGAAATTAAAGCTCCCATAGTTTTAGGATTAGATGAAGTTGACAAAATTTTCCAAAATCCCGGTATAGCAACAGATTTTTTTGCCTTATTAAGAGCTTGGCACGAACAAGGTAAAAATAATCCTGATTGGCAAAGATTACGATTAATAATTGTTCATTCTAAGGAGGTTTATATTCCTCTGAATATTAATCAGTCTCCCTTTAATGTGGGATTAGGAATTGAGTTGCCAGAATTTAATTTAGAACAGGTAAAATATTTAGTAGAAATACATGGTTTAAAATGGTCTTTAAATTGGTCTGAAAAACTAATGGAAATGTTAGGAGGCCATCCTTATTTAGTACGTCTAGCACTTTATCAAATTGCTAGTGAAAAAATTACTTTAGAACGACTTTTAGAACTGGCAGCAACTGATGAAGGACCTTACTATAATCACTTACATCCACATTTGTTGAACTTGCAAAAAGATGAAACTTTACAGAAGGCAATGACAAAAGTTGTTAATGCAAAAACTCCTGTGGAAATTGGTACAATTGAGGCTTTTAAATTGCGGAGTATGGGATTAGTTAAATTTCGGGGAAATGCTGTGGTGCCTTTGTGTAGTTTATATAGAGAATATTTTCGAGTTCATTTTTGAAGAAGGAAGAAGGAAGAGGGTTATACCGTTTCACGGAAATTAAAATTATAAGTTATAAATCAAAAGTCAGAAGAATTAGGAAGTAAAAACTCAATGATGGGACTTTAGTTTATCATTTTCTTTGTGGATTTAATACCCCACCGTCAACGGGGGTGTTCAAAATTACTTGGGGGAGCGTAGACGCGGAGCGGCCCTTCGTTGACTATCCATAAGTAATTTTCCTCCTGTCTCCTGTCTCCTGTCTCCTGTCTCCTTCTTCAATATACCATTTTGAAAAAAGAATGTTACGAATAGTAAGAGGGATAAAAATAATTTTCAGGAGACATCCCTTTGACAAAAAAGATGATTTCCAACCTAAAAAGTGGTATTGAAGCAATTCCCATACGACTCCTGACTCCTGACTCCTGACTCCTAAAAAATCCCCTAGTTATTTGTAGCAAACATTTATCAAAATGGTATTATACCAATTCCTAAAAGTAACACTATACTTGGGTAATACTTCAGTTATTAATTAATCACAACAGATAGAATCACTTTTTTGCTAAAAATAGCCCAGTTAATATGAATTATTCTTACTTTTTACTTCTCCCCCACCCCTCTACTCCCCTACTCAACAAAATGTAGAAAAGTTTTTGAGAAATGGTATTAGTTGATACGTTGTAATTCCTCAGCAATAATCTCTTGCATAACACTCTTAATTTTTGGGTTGAGTACCTGAGCTGTTCTTTGCATAGATTCTTGAAACAATTGTGGCATAAGTTCAATAGTTTTTCTTCCGGTTGGAGTTTGATAAAATTCAATTAATGTCTGCAAATCTTCTTCTGTAAAATATTTATCATAGATAGGATAGTAAACTTCTTCAACAATTTGTTGATAGCTAATACGTTCGAGAAACATCTGATTAGATTTCCGGATAATACTGGTTGTTTCTTGGTTGAGCTTATTTGTAATTTGTTGCCTTTCTTCGGGAGAAAGTTGTTGATTTTCAACTAATTCAGAAGTTAAAATAGAACTGAATTGTTGTTCCATTTGAGACAACATAGCTCGAATTACTTCTTGAAATGTTTTTTCGCCTCCTATAAGTTCCAAATATCGATCGATCAGTTGTTGTTTTCTTGTAGAAGTTTTCTGGGATACTCTCAGATTAGATTCAGAATAATTAGGAAAAATTTGAGGGTTAGAAACTTCAGAATTTAGGAAAAACAATGATGAAGTTAAACTAATTAGGAATATTTGTTTTAACATGAGTCAAATTAAGTTAATTTAAGTTGATTAGAGGTAGACGTATAATCAAAAATGAAGCCTTAACTCCAATATTTTCTTTTTCTTGATTCTAATACCAAATTCACGCAAAGGCAGTTACATCTTAATTTGTGATTTCTTCTTAAAAGAAAAAAATATAAATTCCATAAATTCTAAAATTTCCACCTTTTTTCCTCTTTAATATTTATGTTTTTCTTTCTCTGTTCCCAGCTCCGGTGTTCCCAGTTAAGTGTGTCCTCACCCTTTGCAATATTTTATGAAATTGGTATAATAATTATAACATAATGATTTTTTTGCAAGGTTTAATTATCAATATTTTAGGAAGCAGAAAAGAATCAAAATAAAAAGAATAAAAATAGGTGTATCTTATTGATGAATATCATACTCTAATAAATTGAGACGGAGCTAACCTTTGAGTAGCTTGAGTAGGGCGATCGCCAAACTCAACAAGCTAACTAGGGCTTGCGTATGGAAAGTCTTTTTGCTCTTTGTAGGAGACAGCTATACTGGAGAAATGGATCGGGAGCGAGGAGGTAGAAGTAAGAATTGTCCCTAGATTTTTCTGCCCAACTATGCGCCTAAAATACTAACTTTTTGAGCGTTAATGACTGAAATAGGCGCACTTTTTTCGACCCCAAAAAGGCACTTTTCTTTATATGTCAATGCTTGTAGATTTAATCAGCAAGCCCTAACTTATACCAATTTCATACAATATTGCTATGATGCTTTAGTCTATTGGTGGAAATCTAAAGATTAATACTTTAATACCAAATTCACGCAAAGGCAGTTACATCTTAATTTGTGATTTATTCTTAAAAGAAAAAATTATAAATTCCATAAATTCTAAAATTTCCACCTTTTTTCCTCTTTAATATTTATGTTTTTCTTTCTCTGTTCCCAGCTCCGGTGTTCCCAGTTAAGTGTGTCCTCACCCTTTGCAATATTTTATAAAATTGGTATAACTAGCTGTCAACTAAAAGCTTTGATCTATCAGGTTAGGGTGGGAATTTCTATCCACTTCTTGCTTCTTGCTTCTTCCCTTTTCCTTCTTCAAATTAACTATGAATAATTACGAATACTACATCGGTGGAAGTCTGCCAATTCATGCCAAAACTTATGTCAAAAGACAAGCAGATGAAGACTTATATCAAGGTTTAAAAAATGGAGAATTTTGCTATGTATTAAACTCCCGGCAAATGGGAAAATCTAGCTTGCGAGTCAAAACAATGCAACGCTTAAAACAAGAAAATGTTGCCTGTGTCAGCATTGATATGACAGAAATTGGCATTTATGATATTACCCCTTCAGAATGGTACGCCAGTATTATTGATACTATTTTAACTGCCTTAAATTTAGACGATGATTTTGATATTGAATAATTTTGGGAAGGCAATAACAAACTTTCCAATATCAAACGGTTTAGTAAATTTATTAGTCAAAACTTATTGCCTTCTATTTGCCAACAAATTGTAATTTTTATCGATGAAATAGACAGTACCATCAGCCTACCTTTTAACATTGATGACTTTTTCGCACTTGTCCGAGATTGTTACAATAAACGGGCAGATAATTCTGATTATCAAAAGTTAACTTTTGCCATGATTGGAGTCGCAACTCCCGCAGATTTAATTAAAGATAAAAAACGTACTCCTTTTAATATTGGTAGAGCCATAAAATTAACAGGTTTTCAGTTAGCTGAAGTCGAACCATTAGCACAAGGTTTAGTTGACAAAACTACCAATATTAATAAGTTGATGGAAGTAATTTTAGATTGGACCGGAGGCCAACCATTTTTGACCCAGAAAGTTTGTAAATTAATTCAGGATAGTCCAGAAATTGTACCAGATGACCAAGAGGCAGAATGGGTCGCCAATTTGCTCAGACAGAGAATAATAGACAATTGGCAAGTACATGATGACCCAGAACATTTAAAGACAATACGCGATCGCCTGTTGGTGAATGAAAAACGGGCGAGTCGGTTATTAGGTCTGTATCAGCAGATTTTAATCACCCACACTTTAGAACTGAGAACTCAGAACTCAGAACTCAGAAGCGATACTCCCCACACTTTAGAACTGAGAACTCAGAACTCAGAACTCAGAAGTGATACTCCCCACACTTTAGAACTGAGAACTGAGAACTCAGAACTCAGAAGTGATACTCCCCACACTTTAGAACTGAGAACTCAGAACTCAGAACTCAGAAGCGATACTCCCCACACTTTAGAACTGAGAACTCAGAACTCAGAACTCAGAAGCGATACTCCCCACACTCCCAATATTCCCCTCCTGGGAGGGGTTAGGGAATCCCACATCCAGGCAAATGACAACCCCAACCAAATGGAACTCCGTCTTACAGGTATAGTAGTAAAACAGGAACAGCGGTTGCAGGTTGCTAACCGTATTTATCAAGAAGTGTTTAATCTCCAGTGGGTAGAAAAAGAGTTGGAAAAGTTGCGTCCCTACTCAGAAGCATTTACTGCTTGGGAAGAGTCAGGATGTAAAGATGAGTCGCGACTGTTGCGGGGTCAAGCATTGGCAGATGCTTTAGCGTGGTCTGTGGATAAAAGTCTGAGCGATCGCGACTATCAATTTTTAGCTGCTGCTCAAGAAGTGGAGAAACAGGCGATCGAGTTGGAGAAGTTGGAAGCACAGGTAAAGTTGGATGCTCAGTTAAAGGCAAATCAGATATTAGAAGAAGCGAAGCAGATAGCAGACCTGAAGTTGGCAGAAGCAGAAGCAGTGGGAAAAAGTATTACTTCTAAATTATTGTCTAACTCTGGCAAATATTTTGAAGGGTTGTTGCAAGCATTGAGAGCGGCGAAACAACTACCACTCGCTAGGGAGATATTCCAACCCCAGGATGAGAGCAAAATGCAGATAATAGATGCTCTGAGTCAAGCTATATATATAATAGATGATGGAAAGTACCGAGAACTTAACCGTCTTCAGGGGCATAAGAATTCGGTCAATGGTGTAGCATTTAGTCCGGATGGAGAAACTATTGCTTCTGCAAGTGAAGACAAAACAGTAAAATTGTGGAATCATCAGGGGCAATTATTGCAGACTCTCACCGGCCATGAGAATTGGGTCTATGGTGTAGCATTTAGCCATGATGGCCAGATGATTGCTTCTGCAAGTGATGGCAAAACAGTGAAGTTGTGGAACCAACAGGGGAAATTATTGCAGACTCTCATTGGCCATAATAACTGGGTCTGGGGTGTAGCATTTAGTCCAGATGGAGAGACTATTGCCACTGCAAGTGCTGACAAAACGGTAAAACTGTGGAACCGTCAGGGAAAATTATTGCAGACTCTCGCCGGGCACGAGGATGATGTCAATGGTGTAGCATTTAGTCCGGATGGCCAGATGATTGCTTCTGCTAGTTGGGACAATACTCTAAAACTGTGGAACCGTCAGGGAAAATTATTGCAGACTCTAACAGGGCATGAGGGTTATGTCAATGGTGTAGCATTTAGTCCGGATGGCCAGATGATTGCTTCTGCTAGTTTAGATAAAACAGTAAAATTGTGGAACTGTCAGGGGCAATTATTGCAGACTCTAACAGGGCATGAGGGTTATGTCGATGGTGTAGCATTTAGTCCGGATGGAGAGACTATTGCCACTGCTAGTGGTGACAATACAGTGAAATTGTGGAACCGTCAGGGGAAATTATTGCAGACTCTCACCGGCCATGAGAATGAGGTTAATGGTTTAGCATTTAGTCCGGATGGAGAGACTATTGCCACTGCTAGTGGTGACAATACAGTGAAATTGTGGAACCGTCAGGGGAAATTATTGCAGACTCTCATCGGCCATAAGAACTGGGTCTTTGGTTTAGCTTTTAGTCCGGATGGAGAGACTATTGTCACTGCAAGTGCTGACTATACGGTGAAATTGTGGAACCGTCAGGGGAAATTATTGCAGACTCTCATCGGCCATGAGAATTCGGTCTTTGGTTTAGCTTTTAGTCCGGATGGAGAGACTATTGCCACTGCAAGTGCTGACTCTACGGTGAAATTGTGGAACCGTCAGGGGAAATTATTGCAGACTCTCACCGGCCATCAGAATGAGGTCTGGAGTGTAGCATTTAGTTTGGATGGAGAGATGATTGCCACTGCAAGTGCTGACTATACGGTGAAATTGTGGAACCGTCAGGGGAAATTATTGCAGACTCTCACCGGCCATGAGAATGAGGTCTGGGGTGTAGCATTTAGTCCGGATGGAGAGACGATCGCAACTGCAAGTCGTGACAAAACAGTAAAATTGTGGAACCGTCAGGGGAAATTATTGCAGACTCTCACCGGCCATGAGAGATCCCTCAGAGGTGTAGCATTTAGTCCGGATGGAGAGACGATCGCAACTGCAAGTCGTGACAAAACAGTGAAATTGTGGAACCGTCAGGGGAAATTATTGCAGACTCTCACCGGCCATGAGAATGAGGTTAATGGTGTAGCATTTAGTCCGGATGGAGAGACGATCGCAACTGCAAGTCGTGACAAAACAGTGAAATTGTGGAACCGTCAGGGGAAATTATTGCAGACTCTCACCGGCCATGAGAATGAGGTCTGGGGTGTAGCATTTAGTCCGGATGGAGAGACGATCGCAACTGCAAGTCGTGACAAAACAGTAAAATTGTGGAACGTTTGGAAATTCGATCGCCTCCATGAATGGGGTTGCAACTGGATGCGCGACTACCTCGAAAATAACCCTAATGTCAGTGAAAGCGATCGCCATTTGTGTGACGGTGTTACCAAAATATCCTCTGAGCGTTGACAATTAGACATCTCCACCAAAAGAGGCAACAGGCAACAGGCAACAGGCAACGGGCAACAGGCAACAGGCAACATGGAGGAATAATTGATAATCTATTCCGCAACAGGCAACAGGGAACAGGGAGGAATAATTGATAATCTATTCCACAACAGGCAACAGGCAACAGGCAACAGGCAACAGGCAACAGGGAGGAATAATTGATAATCTATTCCGCAACAGGGAACAGGCAACAGGCAACAGGGAGGAATAATTGATAATCTATTCCACAACAGGCAACAGGCAACAGGCAACAGGAAACAGGGAGGAATAATTGATAATCTATTCCACAACAGGCAACAGGCAACAGGCAACAGGGAACAGGGAAGATCAAGCAAAAAACAACAGTTGTTGATTAGACTTGTCGCTTTATAACTTAAAAATTCCCCAAAAACCTTGTTCTGTAAGGATTGTAGCTATTGGATGGCAAAAATGCTGGGAATTATTGCTCTGTCTAGGTTAGAGTAATTTTTTCCCTTTATTTAGCGACAACTCTATTATTTCAATTTATTAATAAGGGAAATAATCATTCTGCTTTCTTCTTTTAGTTGATTTATGATAAATTCAACGTCATTAAACGTACATAATTTTATCCTTACGGATAAAAGAAGATGTGTCTCTAATTCATTTACAGAACCCTGGGAAATATTTAAAAATCTAGCATAATCTCCTGACGATCTTCTTCCATAACCGTTCTTAGAAACCTATGATTATCTATAATAAATAATCTGTTCTATTCTTGCTTCAACCTGGCAACGTCGGCGTTATCCAGTCCACAAGCTGTCACGGTCGTTCGCGTTAGCGTTGCGGAGCAAACTGACCGCCTGAGCTAAATTTAACGCTGCGTTCAAGTCTCTATCGCAGCTAAAATTGCAGTGTTCGCAAGTGAAAGCGCGCTCTGATAACAACAGAGACTCTTTTACAGTTCCACAGTTACAACAGGTTTTAGAACTGGGAAACCATCTGTCAACAATGGTTAAGGATGAGCCGTATAGTTGACATTTGTACTCTAGCTGCCTACGAAACTCGTAAAAACCCATATCAGCAATAGCCTTAGCTAGCTTATGATTTGCCATCATTCCTGATACATTTAAGTCTTCTATTACTATTTGGCTGTGATTCTTGGCTAAGTAAGTAGTAAGTTTATGCAATGTATCTTTTCTGATATCAGCTATTTTGCTATGTAGTTTAGCTATCTTAAGTTGCGCTTTTTTCCAATTATTGGAAAACTTGACTTTATGTCGATTCAAGTATTGCAACCGAGAAAGTTGAGCTTCTAACTTTCTATAAGATTTGGCTCCAGGAAATACTTCGCCAGTGGATAATGTTGCTAAAGATTTTATTCCTAAATCTACACCAACTACATCTACTGATTTTTCAGTAATTTGAGTTTCTGTATCTGTCTTGAAACTAATAAACCATCTATCAGCTTTCCTGCTAATAGTTACAGATTTAGGAGTTACATTATCTGGTAAAATTTCATAAGTTTTCACCCATCCAATTCTTGGTAATTTAATCTGATTAAAACCAACTGTAATTGAACCATCTAAAGTAAAGCTATCATCTTTACCTTTTTTCTTGAATTTAGGTTGACCAGACACTTTGGTAAAACAGCGTTTCCAACTATTGGATAAATACCTCAAAGCATACTGAGGTGCTGTTTTAGAAACCTCGTAGTACCAATAGTTATTTGGTTTAACCATTGCTACCAAAAGTTTATGGAGGTCGATTGCAGTAGGAAATTTAAGCTTACTATCAGGATTATGCTGGTTATGGTTTAAGATATTTTTAGTTAACCACAAACCCCAATTATAAGCATGACGCGCTACACCCGCGTGTTTAGCTAGCAATGTTTTTTGGTGGTTATTTGGATGTAACTCTGTTTTGAATCCAAGTAGCATAAACAGATAATCCTAGATTTTAATAGATAATACCAGATTTTAGCCAACAGTTACAAGCCCTCTGCAATATTTGCAGGTATAGAAACAGAAGCTCTTCTTATTTGTTGAATCATACCATAAGTCTCTTCTTTAGGAATTTTTTTTGTTAGTAAATAACATTTTTCCGCAATTATCATTCCTTTTTCCCAAATTTTTAAATCTTTAAAGTCTTTGATGTCAGACATTATTTATTCCTATATGAAAATATTCTGTTGCCCGTTGCCTGTTGCCTGTTGCCTGTTGCCCGTTGCCTGTTGCCTGTTGCCTGTTGCCTGTTGCCCGTTGCCTGTTGCCCGTTGCCTGTTGCCTGTTGCCTGTTGCCCGTTGCCCGTTGCCCGTTGCCTGTTGCCCGTTGCCTGATATTTACTATTTAGTTGCAACTACTGCTAAATTCCAAGCAAATCTTTTCATTAAAGGCAATTTTTTTAATACCCCATCTAATCTTTCTAATTTCCGATACATTGGTTCTAATCTTTGATGTTCGATAATAATTTTTTTCCAATAACGTTCTTTATTTGGATCGACTTTTTCAATTAAATAAAACCTTAAAAAAATCCACAAAGTTGCCAACCAAAAAGTATCGTAAGCTGTTTCTGAATAGAGAGATTTAATAAAATTAATAAGATTAATATCCAGAGGCATTTCATCCTCAGTTCTAACCTTTGTAGCAATACGTCGATAAACATTAATCACAGGATTATGTTTCAACGGGTCCCAAAAACAAGCTTTACCACCAGGTTTAAGAACACGGTGCATTTCTCTAATTGCTAACTTGGGATTTGGTAAGTGGTGAAGTAAATTAGAAGCATAAACAAAATCAAAAGTATGATCGGGAAATTCTAAAGCCATTGCATCCATAACTTTACCCTCAATTTGTACCCCATTTGTTTCAGCCAACTTAACAGCAACATCCACCATTCCAGGAGAATAATCAGTCGCCACACACCGCGCTCCTTTTTTAGCAAAATAAACACTATTTTCCCCTGCACCACAACCTAAATCTAACAAATATTTATTAGTTAAATCCCCCATTTGTTGGAGAATAAATCTATTTTCTGGAGCAGTACAACTTTCAAAATAATCAACTACTCGAATACCTTCTATATCAATAGTTGATGCCCAGATATCGTGGAATTGTCTTTCTTTAGCTAATATTTTGTCTTGCATTTTTTTCAGGAATTCAGAATAATATATGGTATAAAAATAGAGAATATTTTAGCATAATAAATGCTTTATAGTTTTGCTGGTTGGGTTAAGGAAAGTTAACGCAGGTTATCAAAATAACATTGGTCTAAAACCCCGCTTTTTAAGAGGTTGTCTGAAAAGTCTCATTTGCTACATCACGCGCCCCCCAAATCCCCCGTTCAACAAAAAGCGCAGCATCCTCTGGCTTCCCCCTTTCCAAGGGGGACTTTTACCAGTTAATAGATTCTTGTTCCGTTCTACTAAACTTACCCAAACTTACCCATGAATGATTGCATGAGCTTTGGAGCTAGCTTCCTGTTTCCCAGAATACCACTGACTATTGTCTGCAACTTATCTTCTCCACAGGCTTCAAATCGGTGGGAACTCCACCTACTGACTTACATAGTTTTCTAGGTTGACAGCAGCATTAAAGTCTCTGTCAGCAGTAAAACCACAGGCACTACATTCATACGTCCTCACACTTAATGGCATTTTCTGTTGATGCCCACAGTGAGAACATATTTGAGAACTTGGATAAAATCTATCAGCTATGACTAATTCACTACCATACCATTCACATTTGTATGTAAGTTGACCCTTGAACTCATAAAACCCACAGTCTGCTATGGCACTTGCTAGTTTATGATCTCTTGGTGCGCTACCAGGTGCGACTGACGTCGTCGCGGGGTCGCACCGCTTTTTGAGCATTCCACTGACATTCAAATCCTCAATTACTATGGTGCTGTGGTTTTTAGCTAACCATGTTGTGAGTTGATGGAGTTTGTCTGCTCTGATATCAGCTACTTTTTTGTGAAGTATGGCAAGTCTTTTTACGGCTTTGGCTCTGTTTTTAGAGGCAAATTTCTTTTTGTTGACACGGCGTTGATAACGAGTTAGTCGTTTTTTGGCTTGCTGATAGGCTTTAGGGTTGGCAAAGGGTGTGCCATCGCTACAAGTTGCTAAAGTATTTATACCAACATCTACACCGATAACATCTCGTTTTTTGGCAGTATGGGTTGGTTCATTATCATATTTAAAGCTGATGTACCAATTATTTGCCCGTTTAGATATTCTCACATTTTTGACTGGTACGGAAGGTAAGATTTCGTAAGTTTTTACTATTCCTATTCTTGGTAGTTTTATCTTGTTTCCTTGGCAGATTTTAATACTTCCTTCTAGATAAAAACTATCTTTTTTCCCTTTTTTCTTAAACTGCGGAAATCCACGTTGAGGAATCGTCAAAAAGTTTTTAAATGCCCTCTCTAAGTCTCTTAATGCTTGTTGAGGGGCACATTTCGATACCTGATAATACCAGGGATTAATTGATTTAACCTCAGCAACTAAACGTTTATGTAGGGTGATAGCACTAGGGCGTTTCTTTGTTTGTTCGTATTCAGAAATGCAAGTTGCTAATCCCCAATTATAAGCATGACGGGCTACACCAGCGTGTTTAGCAAGTATTGTTTTTTGTTGATTATTAACTTTTAATTTAGTCTTGATTGATTGCATTTCAATTTATTAGCCACCTCTTTGAATAGTTGAATTAAGTTAGACATCAATCTAGTATATCATAGTAAATGTCTATTTATGTTGAATTTTATCCAATTATTTTGATACTGTTGATAGCCCCCAGAATTGGGGGGTTAGGGGGGCAAAATTCAGTATATTTTTGGAGAGTTGCTCAAATCCCCGTTACAAAAATAACTTCTGACCTATGACTTCGTTAACTGTAGGATAAACCCAACAGACACTTAATTAGGACTTACGCAGATACGCTATATATAGTACTCATAACTATTGGACAATAGTTACTGGACTCTATACACAGTGTCTTTGCGTAAGTCCTGTTAATTTTTGTTGGGTTGCGCTGCCGCTTAACCCAACCTACAGTATTGAGCTGATTGCTGAATGCTAACCGCTGAAGTGCTTCTTTAAGAATCTACCTTCAAACCAGCATTATCTTGAGTATAAGTTTCTTGGTCAATCTTGACTGGTTGTGCTCCCCAAATCTCCTTTGCATACTCCATAATTGTTCGGTCAGAAGAGAATTTACCCATGCGAACAGAATTATAGATAGACATCTTCGTCCATTTCTCCTGGTCTTGGAAAGCTTTACCAACCCGCTCCTGACATTCAATATAGCTTTGATAATCAGCTAGTAGCATATATTGGTCATTGTACAGTAAAGAATCAATCAAAGGCTTAAATAAATTAGGATTACCTTTGCTAAAGTGACCGCTAGCAATTCGGTCAATTACTGCTTTGAGTTCAGCATTAGTATTATAGTATTCCAGAGGTTTATAACCCTTAGCTTTCAGATCGAAAACTTCTTGAGCAGTCATACCAAATAAGAAAAAGTTTTCTGCTCCAACTTCTTCGCGAATTTCGATATTAGCTCCATCAAGAGTACCAATAGTCATAGCTCCATTCATGGCAAACTTCATATTACCAGTTCCGGATGCTTCTTTTCCAGCAGTAGAAATTTGCTCAGATAAGTCAGCAGCAGGATAAATAATCTGACCAAGAGAAGCATTAAAGTTTGCCAAGAAGACAACTTTCAGGCGACCGTGCACATCAGGATCGTCATTAACTACATCAGCAACGGCATTAGTCAATTTAATAATCAACTTAGCCATATAGTAACCAGGAGCAGCTTTGCCACCAAAAATAAACGTGCGGGGTGGAATATCAATGTTTGGATTTTGCTTAATGCGGTTATACAGAGTAATGATGTTGAATACATCCAAATGTTGACGTTTGTACTCATGAATACGTTTGACTTGAATATCAAATAGAGAATTAATATCCACCTCAATCCGATTATGCTTGAGAATGCGCTCTGCCAACTTAGCCTTATTCTCTTGCTTTATTGCTCGCCAACGATTCCGAAATTCTGCATCATCAACATATTTTTCTAGTTGCCGTAGTTGGTCGAAATCTCGCAACCAACTATCTCCTCCCAGTTTCTCTGAGAATAGAGCAGAAAGTTTGGGGTTACTCAGTAAAACCCAACGACGGGGAGTCACTCCATTAGTCTTATTGAAGAATTTGTCTGGGAAAAGTTGGTAAAAATCTTTAAGCACACCTTTTTTCAACAATTCTGTGTGCAGTGCTGCTACTCCATTGACAGCATGACTCCCCACAGTAGCCAAATTAGCCATCCGCACAGATTTTTCTGCTCCTTCCTCAATTAGAGAAACACGGGCAAGCAATTCCTGGTCTTTAGGAAACCAAGTTTGCACTTGAGTTAAAAAGCGCCGATTAATTTCATAGATAATTTCTAGGTGGCGAGGGAGAAGGCGACCAAACAAACTAATTACCCAACGCTCTAATGCTTCTGGCAGTAAAGTATGGTTAGTGTAGGCAAAAGTATGTTGAGTAATATGCCAAGCTCTCTCCCAGTCCATATCATACTCATCAATTAATAAGCGCATCATCTCGGCGATCGCCACAGCAGGGTGAGTATCATTCAGTTGGATTGCTGCTTTCTCGTATAAGTTGTCTAGATTTTTGTTGTGAGATAAATGCCTACGGATTATGTCTTGCAAAGCACAGGAAACAAAGAAGTATTGTTGCTTCAGACGGAGTTCCTTACCTTGAGGAGTATTATCATTTGGATAGAGAACTTTGGAGATCGTCTCCGAACTCATTTTATCTGCTACTGCACCGTCATAATTTCCAGCATTGAACTCTTCAAATTTAAAGTCTACACTAGCCTCTGCTCGCCACAAACGTAGAGGGTTTACAGTATTCACTTTATAGCCAGGAACAGGGGTATCATAGGGGATACCAATTACAGTTTCATCCGGAACCCAAGTTACTCGATAGTGCCCTTTATCATCATGGTATCCTTCTGTATGACCTCCAAACTTGATTTCTACCTTTTCAGCAGGACGAGCTATTTCCCAAGGGTTACCGAAACGTAACCATTTATCAGGGATTTCTGCTTGCCAACCATCCTGTACAGTTTGGGTAAAAATGCCAAATTCATAACGAATACCATGACCAACCGCCGGAATTTCCAGAGTAGCTAGAGAGTCCAGAAAACAAGCTGCTAATCTACCCAAACCACCATTTCCTAAACCAGGGTCATCTTCTTGTTCCAGTAGTTCATCTAAATTTAACCCAGATTCGGTGATAGCTTGACGAATTTTTTCATAAATTCCCAGGTTAATTAAACTATTACCCAGGTGACGACCCATGAGAAATTCGGCAGAGAGATAATATACAACTTTAACATCTTTCTCGTTATAAGTACGAATTGTAGAAAGAAAGCGTTGAAGTAAGCGATCGCGTATAGTATAAGCTAAAGCTCTGTAAAAATCATCTTGTTTTGCCATTGACTCATAAGTCCCCTGCAAATAAAACAGGTTATCTGCTAGGGCACGTCTGAGAGTAGTAACACTCATGCCGGTTCGATCGTCTTCTACCTGAATTTGATTTTCAGTAGTGGGGTTGATATATTGATTCATTACTCCTCCATAAATTTAACCGTTATCAATTTTTCTGTAGTAGAAAGACAAAGGTGGTAATTAGCTTTGCCACACAGGAGTTATTCTATAGGAAACTTCTTAATCCAGTTAGACTAGCTAATGGAATTTTAGATTCCTATAATATTTGGCCGGAGTCTGCTCTTATAGCTATTAGCTATTCAAACTTTTTGGGTTTATTACATCATATAGATAAAATTTCTACTGTTTCTCAATGACAATATAAGAATTAGGAGTCAGGTGGGGGAGTGGGGGAGTAGAGGAGTAGGGGCAAACGGCCGTTTGCCCCTAGGTCGAAGTAAACATAAAAACAATTAACATTAATTTGGCTCAAATTAGCAAAAAAGCGATCGGGCCAGTGTTAATTACTTAGGGTTTGCTGAAAAAGTCTTATGGGTGAGGGTAGGAGACAGGAGACAACCCACCCCTAACCCCTCCGGTGGAGGGGAAGACAGGAGACAACCCACCCCTAACCCCTCCGGTGGAGGGGAGAAATGGGAATTTGGAGGAGATAGGAGCTAAGTTTTGTCCCAAGATTGTTCTGGCCAACTCTTGACCAAAATCCGCTCATTTTTGAACTATTACCACCTAAAACCTCGCACTTTTTCCAGACCTAAAATTGCTCAAACTAATACCAGTCAATACTTTGATATTTAATCAGCAAACCCTACTTAATAACTAAAGTATTACTTAAGTACAGAATTAGTATATGATAATTGGTATTACAGTAGACTCTAAGGTACACCCCGAAGCGGGCAAGATACTATAGCGAGCAAGATGCTCGCACTACAGAAATTCAATTGTTAATCTCTGTACTTCTTATGGGAGGAATCTATGTAAATAGATAATAGATAGCAGTCGAAGGAAAGGGTGCGGACAGATCAAAAGCTTCAAACTCAGACAAGGTTATGTATGGGAGGGAAATTTGGAGATAGACAATATTCGGAGGCGTTAAATATAGCAACCGCCAGGTTAGTGTTTGACAATTAGAGCATCTTGCTCGCGTTATGAATTATCATAATTACCCGATGTCCTAACTTATAGTGGCGACTGCTATATATAACAGTCGAAGGAAAGAGCGCGGACATATCTTCAAACTCAGACAACACAAGATTTTTCCCTCTTCCTTCTTCCTTCTTCTTTCTTCCTTCTTCCTTCTGTTATATCAACATAGTTGTTTTTAAACCAATAAATCCTCCCATCTCATTTACAAATGAATCAAAATATATGAGGTAAATCTGACATAATCAACAAAGCAAAAATGGTATTACCTGATGGCCCCGCATTGTCCCCTCTACAACGAAGAGTCCGGACTTGGAAATTTATTTTTCGTCCCTTACAAACAATAGAGGAGCGATATTCTCAATACGGAGATATCTTCAGGACCAACACTAACTCCAAGACTCCTTTTATCTATTTCTGTAACCCGAAAGCTATTCAACAAATTTTTACTGCTAGCCCTGATACCTTTAGGTCAGGTGGTGGTAATGGTGCTTTACAATACCTTGTGGGCAGAAATTCTCTACTTCTGCAAAACGGCGATCGCCATCAACGTCAAAGAAAATTATTAATGCCACCTTTTCATGGCGATCGAATGCGTACTTATGGGGACTTAATATATAATATTACTTCCGATGTTATAGATCGCTGGCAAATAAATAAACCTTTCCCCATCCGTAGGTCTACTCAAGAAATATCCCTAAAAGTTATCCTTGGGGCGGTATTTGGTTTAGATCGAGGGGAACGTTACGAACAACTGAGAATACTTTTGTCTGATGTCCTCGACTCCATTAGCTCTCCCCTCACCTCCACTTTTCTGTTCTTCAGTTTTTTGCAAAAAGACTGGGGTCCTTGGAGTCCCTGGGGTAGATTTTTACGAAAAAGGCAAAAAGTTGATGAGCTAATATTCGCAGAAATTGAAACTGCTAGGGAAGAAGCAAATCATCGTGATGATATCCTTAGTTTACTCCTAGAAGCGCGTGACGAAGCAGGCGATCGTATTAGTGACGAAGAAATTAAGGATGAACTGCTCACTTTACTGTTTGCGGGTCACGAAACTACTGCTTCGGCATTAGCATGGGCATTATATTGGATCGATAAAATTCCTTTAGTGCGGGAAAAACTATTAGCAGAATTAGCTACTCTTCCCACTAACCCAGAAAAAGTTGCCATTACTAAACTTCCCTACCTCAGCGCAGTTTGTCAAGAAACTTTGCGTCTCTATCCCATTGTCATAACTGCTTTTCCTAGAGTTGTCCAGAAACCTGTAGAAATTATGGGTTATCAACTTGAACCAGGAATGGTAGTACTTCCTTCTATTTATCTAACTCATCAAAGAGAGGATCTTTATCCAGAACCTAAAAAATTTAAACCGGAACGTTTTTTAGAAAGACAATTTTCACCTTATGAATATTTACCCTTTGGAGGAGGGAGTCGTCGTTGTATCGGTTCAGCTTTCGCTTTATTTGAAATGAAATTAGTTTTGGCAACTATTTTATCAAAGTGCGAACTCAAGTTAGTTTCCCATAAATCTATCCAACCTGTCCGTAGAGGGTTAACTATGGCACCACCAGGAAATATGCGAATGGTTGTTAAACAAAAATTTGGCGTTGATGAATAAATATATGAACCTATCCCACTATTTTTAACAGGTTTATTTATTTGAAGAAGGAGTCAGGAGACAGAATACAGGAGACAGAATACAGGAGACAGAATCAATGTATATGCGGATTCAAACCCGGCGTTGGTGAATCAAGCTATGAAACCTAAATTTGGCAAAATATAAAATGCTTTTCAGTTAATAGTTAGGCAATAGCCATTAAAGCACAATCATAGCCACACATCACCAACGCCGGATATAGCAGTGCTCTAGACCTGTATTTTCAGATTAAAAATTAATCATTGCTAAAAGCCTCATCTGGAATCCGGACAATTAATTAGTTGATGAAAAACTTTGTACCTTCTCACCTTATTCTTTCCCTTCAGCATAGCTGCCTTCTGTCCCCTGCCTTCCTTTGTTATTTACACTTATATTACTATTTATTCCCTTGATAACATCAACACCCCCACCCAAAACCATCACCATTCTGGAAACTAGCGATCTTCATGGCAACCTTATGCCTTATGATTACTAACCAACCAACCCGCAGAATGGGGATTAGCAAAAGTCGCTAGTTTAATCGCACAGGAACGAGCTAAAAATCCTAATTTACTACTTATTGATGGCGGCGATACTATTCAAGGGACACTATTAACTTATTACTATAATCGAATTGACACAGAAGCAGTACATCCGATGGCAGTAACAATGAATGCTCTCAAATTTGATGCTGCTACTTTAGGAAACCATGAGTTTGATTATGGTACTAATGTGCTTTCCCGTTGGATAAGTCAGCTTAATTTCCCCATAGTTTGTGCTAATATCCACAAAAGTGATGGCACTCCTGCTTTTAAAGCTTATATCATTAAAAATGTTGATGATATAAAAATTGGTATTCTTGGTTTAATTACTCCTACAACTTCTAACTGGGTGCCATCTGAAAATATAGCTGGATTAACTTTTGAGAATCTCATAAATACTGCCCAAAAATATATTCCTCAAATGCGAAATGATGGTGCAGATGTAATTACTATTGTTCAACATACTGGTTTTTCTAAAGTACCAAAAGATCAAAGGGTGACTTCTGCTTGGTTAACCGATATTCAAGAATGGAAAAAAACAGGCTCTATTCCTGGTTCAAATCTCACCCTAGAATTAGCACAATAGGTAAAAGATATTGATATAATTATGGCAGGACATTCACATCACGATGTTCCTAAAGCTATAGTTAATAATGTTTTAATTGCAGAGCCTTCTTTTTGGGGAAAAGCTTTAAGTAAGTATACTTTAGTACTAGAGCATCGGTGTAAAAAGTGGGAAGTTATTGCTAAAAATTATACTAATTTATATGTTACTGATATTGAACCGGAACAGAAAATTTTACAACTTTATTTACCATATCATCAGCAAAATTTACGTTATATAAATCAACCTGTTGGTGTGGCAAAAACTGAATTTTATGGTGGTATAAAAGCACGTTTTCATCAGAGCAAACTGTCAAATTTAATTAATCAAGTACAAATAAAAGCAGCAGAAGCAGCAGGTTATCCTGTAAATATTTCTCTGACTTCTATTTTTAATAACACTGGTAAAATTGCTCCAGGAAAAATTACTAGGAGAGATATTTACAGTATCTATAATTATGATAACTATTTGTTGGTTATAGAAATTAATGGGGATATTTTGCGTTGCGCTTTAGAAAAAAATGCTGCTAATTTTAAACAAGTTAATATTGATGATTTACCCGGTCTTCCTGAAGAGGTTTTGGCTGAAAATCATCTTGGCTATAATTGGGATTTATATAGTGGGATTGATTACACTATTGATATTACCAAACCTGTAGGAAAACGAGTTACTAAGTTACAGTTAGATGGAAAAAATATCGATCCAAATCAAGTTTTACGAATTGCTATGAATAGTTATCGCGCTAATGGTGGTAGTGAATATTTGATGTTTAAAGAGGTAAAAAAAATTTGGCGATCTGCTACATAAATTCGCGAATTAATTGCTGAATATGTCAATAATAAAGGCATAATTGAATCGGATATTATCAGTTCAGAAGGATTAAAATTATTCCCTGATTTATATCAACAATATTTTGGTAATTAATATTAAGTCCCCTAGTATTAGTATTGTAAAGTCAGGGTAAGGAAGAAGGAAGAAGGTTTAAAGCTGGAAAAAACTTAAATTTCCTGTAGATATTCATGCTTGAGTTTACACAAATGATACCAGAGGACATGATATGATACCGATGCTACGGGATTTGAATAGAATCCGGTTATATAATACCAATTTGATAAATGTTTGCTACAAATAGTTAGGCTATTTCTTAGGAGTAAACCCACCCCTCGCCCAACCCACCCCCGCCCCTCCCAGGAGGGGAGCTAGGAGGGTAACTCAGTCAGACCGAGTCACACGGGAATTGCTTCAATACCAGTTTGAACGGTCGTAAATTCTCTTTTTCGTCAAAGGGACATTTCCTGCAAAATCTTTTGATCACACTTATTATTCAAACACATTCTTTTTTCAAATTGGTATAATACAGAGGGATCCACCAAGCGTGAGGTAGACCCGTCGCGGGCAAGATGCCCGCACTGAGAACGTTTAATTGTTAATATCTGTACTTCTTATGCGACCGAATCTGCTGTATCTTTTTATCATCCTATAATTACTTCAATCTAATTACTTCAATCTCCCCTATTCCCCTACTCCCCTACTCCAATGTCCTCATATAGCAATGAGCGCTGGCATCTTTACATATTACATAAATATTGATAATGTAACATAAAAGTAACTGTATGAGCTGTATTTTTCATAAATTAGGCGATCGCTAAAGGTTAAAGTTTTAAGGATGCGT
>NZ_JAAHGU010000088.1:0-30375 GCF_010692685.1 Okeania sp. SIO2F5
ATTATCTCTCCCCAAATCTTCCCTCTTAACCTTTTCTCTCTTACCTTCTGTCTCCTGTCTCCAGTATAGCTGTCTCCTAGTCAAAAAAACTTGATATTTATATGAAGATACGGTTAGGGGTTCTATAAAACTCATATAATTTTTCATATAGAACCCAAATAGGTTCTATAATTTAACCTAATATAAAGTTCATATAATTTTTAAACAGTTGGAAACTCTCGTAACTTAACTAGCTATCAGCTATTAGCTATGATAGATATTTCCAATAATAAAAAATAAAATCAATCATCCAGCAGAAATCATCAATTCTTTCTCTCTACTCCCTACTGCCTACTCCCTAATAATGAATAAAATTAATCATCAATTCAAACAATTAAAAATCTGGCTAGGAATAGGAGTAGCGATCGCTTTTCTTTCTATTTCCCTAAACACAATATTAACCCCTCCAACTTCAGTCACTGCAAAAGTTATACCTGAAAAAAAAGAGGTGCGTGGAGTCTGGATAACGAATGTTAGTAGTACCGTATTATTCGCTCCGTGGGCAATTAACCGCGCCCTCCGTCAACTTTCTCAACTCAACTTCAACACTGTTTATCCCGTAACCTGGAATAGAGGCAACACATTTTATCCCAGTGAGGTTGCTCAAAAAGTCACGGGTCAACCTCAAGACCCTACCCTTGCCACATTTCGCCTTGGTGGAGATGTACTCAGAGAAATATTTACACAGTCGCACCGCCAAGGTTTACGAGTCATTCCTTGGTTTGAATATGGTTTCATGGCACCAATAAATTCTCTGTTAGTCAAACGCCATCCCCACTGGGTGACAACGAGTCTGGACAAAAATAGAAATTTTTCCGAGGATATATTTGAATTAGAACTTAAAGACCTGCTCCCAGAACCAGATGAACAGTCTTTATTAACAACACTAAAACAGTCACTCTCTATCAATAATGTTTGGCTTAACCCCATTCACCCCCAGGTGCAAAAATTTTTTATCGACCTGGTATTAGAAGTTGTCAAAACATACGATGTCGATGGTATTCAAATAGACGACCGCTTTGCCATGCCAGTACAATTAGGCTACGATCCAATTACAGTTCGCCTCTACAGGGAACAACATCAGGGTAAAATGCCTCCAGAAGATTTTACAGACCCAGAATGGATGCAATGGCGGGCAAATCAAATAACTGCTTTAATGGAAAAACTTTATAAAGCTGTCAAAGCAGTTAAACCCAATTGTATTGTATCCTTATCTTCTAATCCTGATGACTTTGCTTATAAATTATATCTGCAAGACTGGCCAACTTGGATAAAGCGAGGTTTAGTAGATGAATTTGTTTTACAGGTGTATCGAAATAATTTACCTTCATTTTTAGCAGAATTGGAACGACCAGAAGTAAAATTGACCAAAAGTAAAATTCCTTTCAGTATTGGTATCCTCACAGGCACAATGAAAACTTCCATGAAGATAGAGCAAATTCAACAACAAGTAAAAGCAGTACGCGATCGCCACTTTGCCGGAGTTTCTTTTTTCTATTGGGAAACTTTATGGGGTTATTTGACTCCAAATTCACCCCAAGAGCGCCGGACTGGTTTCAAGAAAATGTTTCCTACCTCTGTATCTCGCCCGAAACTTTGAGAAGTAAAAAGTAAAAAGTAAAAAGTAAAAAGTAATATGAATTCAAAAGTTAAAAACTAGGGAGCAGTAGTGGACTGTTTCAACTAAAATGATGCAATAGGAAATTGGCTAGAGATTGCTTTCCTACGGAATGCTAGGCAAACACTATTGTTTGCTATCGCAAAGCTACGCTAACGCCATGACAATTCTAATGCACTATTTAAGATGAAACGGTCCACTACTGGCGTGTCAAGCTTGAAATAGTGTTTTAGGAAAATTCTCCAAACCTTAGTCAGAGCAAGAATTATACTAAAAAATTTAATAAACCATTTTCAGCTTGACACGCCACTACTAATAACTATCCATTTTCAAGGAGAGGTAATTATTAATTATTAATTATTAATTATTAATTGTAGAAGAGCTTGTGTCAATTACTAAATCATATTATTATCCATCTCATACTAAGTCCAAAACCATCGGCTGGGGTTTTTGGTTACAGTGGGTATTTTTCACTGTTGTCGGCTTTTTGGTCAGTTTAATATTTGTAGAAGTAGGTGTTAGACCCTATATTGGTGCTTTTTCAGGAGCCATGGGCGGTGCTGTCATCGGATTAGCCCAATGGTTGGTACTGAGAAATTATATTTTCCGAAGTAGATGGTGGGTTGTATTAACTATTGTGACATGGTTATTAATCGGGGCCAGTAGTTTAGGAGCATTAGGTTGGGTGGCCCCACGAACAGAACAAATTTCAGTCAGGCTATTTCATGGGTTGATTAATGGAGCTATTGTGGGGGCAATTTTGGGATTAGGCCAATGGTTTGTACTCAGGAAGCAAATTTATTGGGAAGAATGGTGGATAATTGCCAATATTATTGCTTGGGCTGTAGGTTTATCCCTTGGTTGGGCAGTGGGTGGATTTATGTATGGGGCGATCGGTCTATTTATTAGTGAAGTAATAGGTCTGTTGGTAACATGGTTTTTTGTCGCTGTTGTTACTGGTATTGCTTTGGTACGTTTATATTCAGGTCGTTGAAGAATGAACTAGCTGTCAGCTATCAGCTATTAGCAGTCAGCGCGGATAGTTCACATAACGAAGTCAGAAGTTGTTTTTGTAACGGGGATGCGTGAGCAACCATCCAAAAATATTTCGCCAATCAAGGCGGGGTTTTAGACCCAATTATTTTGATAACACTCGATATCTAAAAGCTTGGGTGGAAATTCTCTTCTAATATTAAATCCCTTGGCTACGGTTCCCGAGAAATCGGAGTAATATAATTCCGTCGATCTTTATACCATGTGTAGGGGCATACCATGTGTCAGGGCGTTAGCGGCAGCTTTGCGTTAGCAAATGGCCATTCGCCCCTACGGCTTTTAATAATTAGGGCTTGCTGATTAAATCTAAAAGCATTGACTGATATTGGTTGTAGCATTTTTAGGTCTAAAAAAGTGTTAGCTTTTCGGTGGCAAGAGCTGCATAAAGCTAGTATTTTGGGACGATTATGGCAGAAAAATCATTCTTACAAAACTTAGCTCCTACCTCCTCTATAATTCCCCGTTCCTCCTGACTCCTGACTCCTGACTCCTGACTCCTACCCTCACCCATAAGACTTTTTCAGCAAACCCTAATTAATCATCAACCTTCTTCCTTCTGCTATATTGTTTACAGAAAATATGGACATAATTCCAAATCCTAATTTCCAATTTCCCATCTCCTGATGATTCAAATGAGTTAACTTTTAACTTTTGAGTTTTGACTTAATTTCTGACTTTTGACTTTTAACTTTTAACTTTTGACTTCAATTATGGTTCAAACTAATTTCAAAACTGCTAATCAATTGTTGCGGGAGGGCAAGCTCGATGATGCTGTGGCTGCTTACCGTGAGGCGATCGCTCTTAATCCTGATTTTTCCCATGCTCATCATAATTTGGGGGAGGCTTTGGTTAAGGTGGGGCAGATAGAAGAGGCGATCGCTGCTTTTGGTCAGGCTGTGGCGATAAATCCTCAAGCTTCTTGGTCTCTCTACAATTTGGGGGTTTTGTTACAAAGGCAAGGTCAATTTCAGCAGGCTGTGGGTTATTATCGTCGGGCGGTGGAGCAGAAGACTGATGTGCCCGAGTTTTGTCTGGGTTTGGGAGCGGTGTTGGTGAAGTTGGGGCAATGGTCGGAGGCAGAGCAGTGTCTTGACAAAGTGGTAAATATGTTGTATGCAAATGTAGTCAGGCTTAATGGAACGTCCCTACAGACAGAGGCTTATTATTATTTGGGGGCGGCTAAGTCTGGACAGCAGCAATGGTCTGAGGCGGTGGAGTTTTATCGTCAGAGTTGGGAGATGAGTCCCGGTGGGGTTGATTGTTGTTTGGGTTTGGCTGAAGCTTTAGGTAAGTTGGGGCAATGGTCGGAGGCGGTGGAATTTTATCGTCAGGAGGTGGTTTTGTCTGGGGAGTCTGGTGAGGTTTTGTTTGGTTTGGGTCAGGCTTTGGGGCAGTTGGGTAGATGGGAGGAAGCTGTTGTTGAGTATGGGCGATCAATTAATTTGGGTTTTGCTGGGGCTGAGGTGAGGCATCATTTGGGGTATGCTTTGGGGCAGTTGGGTAGATGGGAGGAGGCTGTTGTTGAGTATCGGTTGGTGGTTGAGGTGAATCCGAAGTCTGCTCAGGTGCGGCATCAGTTGGGGTATGGATTGATGCAGTTGGAGCGCTGGAGGGAAGCTGTTGTTGAGTTGCGGAGGGCGGTGGAATTGCATCCGCGATCAGCTGTGGTTTGGCAGCAGTTGGGAGATGTTTTAAGGGAGTTGGGGAAGAGGGATGAGGCAGAGTCAGCTTATCGACAAGCATTAGAGTTAAAGTCGGGAACGAGTGGCTATGCTTCAGATTTGAGTAGAAATTTGCCACAAATCAGAGGAGTTACTCCAACTTCTTTGACAAGGGAAAAAACAGGGAAGATAAATGATCGAGGTAAAAAAGACGGTATCTTAAAAAGTCAAAATAAAAGGTCAACTTACCTTAACGTTCTATTTGTGCTTTACGGAAATATCGACTCTAACGGTGGGTATCATGCTCAACTTCATGCTACTCGGTTGCTAGAACAAGGGGTTGATTGTCTATTTGCGGTTCCGGATAGTTCTGACAATGAGGATGTGCTGCGACGGTCTTTGCACAATTTATCAAATCCTGTCCGTATCTTAGCCTATTCGGACCTTTCCATTCCTGGTTTACGTTTGCCTTTTGCTAATGGTGGTGGTCCAGATGTGATTCACGCTTGGACTCCCCGTGAGGTTGTTCGGAAATGTGTGGAAAAACTGCTGAAACAATATTCTTGTCCTTTGGTTATTCATTTGGAGGATAATGAGGAATATTTGACTGCTGCTAAGGTGGGAAGACCTTTTGCTGAGTTGTCTAAGTTGCCAGAAGCAGAACTAGATAGGATTATTCCAGGCGATCGCTACCATCCGATTAAGGGTAAGGCTTTTCTGAACCGAGCCCAGGGGTTGACTATGATTATTGAGACTCTCCAGGGTTTCAATATTGGTAATGTGCCCGAGTTGGTGTTAGCTCCCCCTGTGGATGAGAGTTTGTTTTATCCTCGACCAATAAATTATGACTTGCGTCGTTCTTTGGGTATTCCAGAAGGTCATGTTGTTTTAGCATACACGGGTAATGTACATAGTGGCAACCGAGATGAGGTAGGGGAGCTATATCAAGCTGTGGAAATTTTGAATCAACAGGGATGCCCTACGGTGTTGTTGCGTAGTGGTTTGAATGGTGAGGGAATGGAGGTTGAGAGTTGGGGAGGAATATATGAAAAATATCTAGGTTGGGTGGAACGGGAGCAAGTGCCGGAAATTCTGGCAGCAGCGGATGTTTTGGTGCAACCCGGTGTACCAGAGGAGTTTAACGATCGGCGTATTCCGTCGAAGTTGTTGGAATATTTTGCCATGGGGCGACCAGTGGTGCTGCCGAAGTCGAATTTGGGGTTGAGGGTGAGTCATGGTCGGGAAGGGTATGTGTTGGCAAGGTCTGATGCTAAAGGTATTGCGGGGGCGGTGCAAGAGATTAAAACTGATAGAGAGTTGGCACGACGACTGAGTGATGGCGCGGTTGATTTTTATTTGAGTCAGCTTGAGCAAGGTTTGATGGGGACTAAGCTAAATGATTTCTATGGTAGGTTGACTGGGAATGTTTCGTCTCTGGGGGATGAGAAGAGACTGGGTACGACATTTTTTGTGGTGACGCCTTGTCTAAATGCTGCGACAACTATTGATGAGACTATTAAGAGTGTTATTAGTCAGTCTGGTGATTTCTGGATTCGGTATCATATACAAGATGGTGGTTCAACGGATGCGACTGTTGAGCGGTTACGATATTGGGAAGGTGTGTTATCGGAAGGGAGTTCTGATGTGCAATGTTGGGGTGTGGAGTTTTCTTGGGTTAGTGAAGCAGACCAGGGGATGTATGATGGGGTGATGAGGGGGTTTGATAGTTTTGATATTGCCCCTAGAGAGTTGATGACTTGGATTAATGCTGATGATGCTTTGATGCCGGGAGCGTTGTCTGCTATTTGTCGTATTGTTGCGGAGCATCCAGAGATTGAGTGGATAGGGGGACCTCAGTATGTGTTTGAAACGGATGTACAGCGGAAGGTTCTACAGCGGGGTACTCCTACTCCAACGGCAGTTATTCGGGAAGGTTTGTGTGATGGTAAACATTGGGAAATGTTGCAGCAGGAGGGAACATTTTTTAGTAAGGCGTTGTGGTTGAAGTCGAAGCATGGGTTGAAAGGGTTTGAGTTGGCGGGTGATTGGAATTTATGGCGGGAGATGGCGCATCATGGGGTGTATTATCAGTATGAGAGTCCTTTGGGTGCTTTTCGGAGGCGTGCTGGTCAGTTGTCTGTGGAGCGTATTGGAGATTATAGGAGTGAGATTGAGAGGGTTGTGCCTTTGGAGGTGAGAAAGGGTAGGTTTGAGGAACTTTATCGGAAACAGGAGTGGGGTGCGAATTTGATTAAGTCTGATATGTCTGGGAGAATGGTGGTTGAGGTTGAGTTGGTTAGGGAAGTTTATGAGAAGGTGAGGGCTAGAAAAGAGAGTAATAAAGTTGAGAAAGCTGAAGTTGGAAGCAATCTCAATCTAGTTCAAGGGAACGATCGAGCCAAGTACCATCAAATTGTATTATTTACCCCTTACTTCAAAGCAAAACAGTCAGATAGACAAGATGAATTAATTTATTGCCTCAGAAAAAACATAGAATGCACCGAAATTGAAAAAATTGTTTTACTCATTGACGACGATCATCGACCAGAGTTAGCAAGCTCTAAGATTGAAATTGTTAACTTATCTTCGAGACCGACTTACCTAGACTGGATAGAGTTAACTGAGAAAAAGTGTGCCGATAAAATTTCAATCCTCGCTAATAGTGACATTTATTTTGATGAATCAATTTCACGGCTTAGAGAACTTTTTTATACTAATCCCAAGGCTTTTGTTACTATTAGTCGCTATGAGCAAAAAGGGTCTGAACAAATATTGCACCAAAATCCTCATTGGTCTCAAGATGTTTGGGCGATTTTTGGTAACTCTAAGTTGGAAGATACTCTCAAAGAGTCTTTAAAAATACGATTAGGAGTGCCTCGTTGTGACAACAAAGTTGCCTACTTATTTGCTATTCATGGAACTAAACTTTATAATCCTTGCTATGAGGTTAAAACTGTCCATGTTCAACAGACTGATTCAAGAACCTACGACAAAAAAAATGATAAATCTATTTTGGGTGGTGTAACTTATGTACATCCAAGTTCAGAGCTGCTCAAGCATTCTAAATTAGATTTAGAATTGTGGGCTGTTGATTTTTCTCAAATCAAGGAAGTTAAATTTAACAAATCCCTGGAAACTTCGGCAAAAGAAAGCAGAAAAAGTATTGACAATAAAAACTCAGGTGTAATTGGATATGATGCTTCGTGGCAGTATCCGGCAATTACTGAACAATATGCCTATAAAATGGCTAAAAAATATCTCCAGGGTTATGATCAATCAATAGCCTACTTCGGTTTTCCGTGGGCTACTTTAATCGACTTATTACTTAACAAACCTGAAGATACCAAACAGCTTTTATCCGTTTTAGAAAAATATAAATCTTATTTGAGTAAATTTACGAAGGTTGTGACTGTTTGCCAACACATCAGAATGCTCAAATTTCAATATTTATTTAATGAGGTTGGTATTACCGATGTATTTTGGTCTCATGCTGTGAAAGGTCAGTCTACTTTTCCTGATTACTCTCATATTAAAATTTATCCATTTCCGTTGTTCCCAGTTCAAGCTTCAGAGGTTTTTCCACAGGAGTTAAGAGGTGTATTTAGGAAATTTTTATTTAGTTTTGTTGGTTCTAAGGCTCTAAGTTATTACTTGACAGATTCTAGGAATCAAATTATTAAATATTTGAGTGATGACAAAAGAGGATTTATTCGCTCTCGCGAATCTTGGCATTATCAAGATATTGTTTATGAAAACCAAATCAAAAAAGCGGTGACTGATGAGAAAAATTTAATTGATGAATCTCAAACACGTGAGTTCAAGGAAATTCTCAAGCAGTCCGTTTTTTCATTGTGTCCGTCTGGTTCTGGTCCTAACTCAATTCGGTTGTGGGAAAGCATTGCTTATGGTTCGATTCCAGTTGTTTTATCTGATACCTATCTTCCACCAGGGGATTTAGATTTGTGGGAATCTGCTGTAGTTGTATGTCCGGAGAGGGCTGATGAAATTCAAACTTTACCAGACTGTTTGGAAGTATTAAGTAAAGATAAAAAGCTTATGAAACACAAGAAAGAAGTTTTGCAAGTGCTTTGGAATAGGTACGGTGTTGAATGCTTTATTTACGATATAATTAATTTTTTTGATGAAAATAGCAGAGTTATTTAACTTAAAAATAACCTCTGCATTGTTGGTAGATGGTTAATAACTGAACTAATAAATCACTATTTATTCACCATTCCATTTTAGTTCATCTAACTGTGGCAACAATAAACTTTCTATTTTTTCTTCATTCTCATCCAGAGATAAAAGATTATTTTTCCTTGCAACTGAAACTTCTAAGCTTTTTTGAAATATTTTTTCTATACTTCTATCAGACTCACTTGATATTTCTGTCATTTTTAATTTTGACATTAACGAGTAAACTATGTCATAGAATTCTTCTCGTTTGTGGCAAAAAAATAAATCCTCATACTTAACAATAATGACACTTTCACCTAAGCTAGATTTACACTCAATAATCCCATTTGCTGCTTCTTGCCAGTAATCAAGAGCTCTTTCTGCTTGAACAGACCAAGAATCATTTTCGTTTTTGTATCTAGCATGAAAGCTTGATTTTACTTGGGACAAATCTCTATAAGTATAGATAAATATTACCCCTTTTATTTGAGTACTAATATTTTTCCAATAACGATAAATCATAGGATATTTGTCACCCAACCATTGAGCTTTCTCTATCTTCTGCAATTGCTTTTGAATATAGGCATCCTTGGCTTTTTGTTGGGTCAAACTAGCAAGGGCTTTTCCCCTGATTTTTTCTTTACTAAAAAAATCAGCAGAAAAGTTTTTATATTCATCCAATTTGTAAAGCTCTGTTCCGATATAAGTATAGCTATATGCATTGAGCAAATGATTTAGAACTGTTGTTCCAGAACGTGGACATCCACCTATTACAATATTTTGTACTTGATTCATTAACCCTCAAAAATTAGTATTGCTAAAAATTGTTTAGTATAATTTTCTGCTGTTTACGCAAAAATGAGGTGCTATCTATTTGAGAAAATTTGCTGATCTTTTATAAAACCTATCTCCCCAGATGTTTAAGCCATAATAAACTTCTTCTTCTTTCTTTCTTTCTCTTATATGAAAGGCTCTAGAGTTCTCATTGATATCAGTACGGTAAAGCTTGCACAAAAAATCACCTTCAGCCATGTCATTCAGTAAATCATCTAATACATATTTTTCCCAATAATCAAACAATTCCTCTCGGACTAAAATAGCCTTGTTGAAACCAACTAAAAGCAACTCGTATGGAAAATTGATTTTATATCGTAAATAATAATAAGCTGCACGCACCTGAGAATAGACATCATTAAAATCATCTAATATCATAATACCATAGAGTTCCATATACTTTAATATGTTAGATAGCTCGGTATATACATTATTAAAATAATGACTGGCATCGTGATGTGTATAAATAATTTTCTGTTTTTCAGCTATTGGAGGTAGGGATTCAGTAACAAATATCTCTGAACGCTCCTTATGCCATGTAATTAACTGGCTAATTTTTAACAATTGATCGAATTCAAGATACTCTGCTTGCTCAACGGCGTGCAACCAGTTTCCATCATTGAGACTTTTGGCGATCAGTGCAGCAGTTCTACCCTTATACGTTCCAAATTCCAGACAAAGCCCAGTATTATGCAAGGTTTTGACTTTTTGTAAAAACACGTTCATTAAAGTTAGTCCTTGTGCTGAGGTCATACCCTCAAACTGCATAGACTCGGAAACACTTGTCAACATTTTTTTATTTCTTCCCGATCATTTTGATAATGTGAATAATAATGGATACTTATTTCTGAAATCATTCAGTTGCATTTTGCTGCCGAAACCAGTATGGAAATTACTAAATTTTTGCTAAATTATACTCATACTATGTTTCAGGAAAAGAACAATTTTAATTCAACTCCAATTAGTGATACTAATTGCATTTTCCGTTTATCTTGAAAAGCACTATGCTCTTGCTTGGCAATAGAAAAATCTACAGGTTTTTCTGAAAGACGTATAGTTAGTGTACTATTTGATAATTTATAAAAAGCCGGAAGCATGATCAAACGGTTGTAGTAACTATGTCTATCAAAACAGCGAAATATTTTCTTACTTTCACCATCAATTAATAACTCAACCCATCCAGAAGTTGGTCCAGAAATAAAGGCAATACTCATTAGTTCTCCACTAGCAAAAGCTTGAAACTCTACCGATCCGTCGCAGTCATAATAGATAAATTATTGACCTGTGTTAGGATAAGTATAAGTATTACTAACATAATTATCAAAGTTAAAATACTTATCTAAATGAAATAAAGGTTCAACTTCTCCAAGTATTTTATCGGCTTTTTTGACATTAATTACACCAGTATTTTTTTGCGAACTAATTACACACATTGCATCAAAAATATGTTTTGCGTATGCAAATGCTCCCTCTGAAGTTGTATGGCAAATATCTCTAAACCAAGTCTTATCAATGTTTGCATCTTGTGCTATTTCCGATTCTACAAAAATGTCATTTCTAATGATCGGCACATGGAATTTTGATGCAACAGCATTGTAAATATTTCTGACAATATCACCTTTTTCGTTCCTAAAATCAGAACGCCAATTGTGAACTATGATCGGAAAATTTTTCTGACTCAGAATATCAATGATTAAACTTTCTAATAAAGTTTCCAAACGATCTAACGGTGTCAACCCTAAATTTAAATCACCACTACTAAATTCTATGAAAACAACTCCACCTACAGGGAGATCAATATTAGGCCAGTTTGTTACACCAAAAGTTAAACCTACACCACCCATAGCCTTTTTTCCAACAGCAAATGAGGATTTGAGTTTTTCACTTATTAGCTCAACTAATTTATCCGTCCATCCGTTCTTTTGAGCAGTTACAGATGCACCAATAAAGAAACAGCCACCTTGACTAATTAGTTGAAAACAATCTGCACTCATTCCGTTGAGTTCAATAAAAGAATCTGTCATAATTAATATAAATAAACACCTCAAGATATGTATAAAGGATTAGTATAGAAAAGGAAACCATCATAAAATGTTACTTTTCCAAATTCTGTCTCAACTTCACTTTTTCTGGGAAAAACCATAACAGGTTTCCAACCATGATCGAGAAACAGTTGATTAAGCTGGTTGTGTTTTTCTAATGAAGTATGTGTTCCCACCATCATTGCTTTCACTTTAGATTTCAATAAATTCATTGCTCCCGGTATCACCTCATACTCAGCTCCTTGGATGTCTGTATGAATAAAATCTACGGGACCAGTAAAAAGCTCAAGTATATCTGTCAAGGGATAACCCTGTACCTCAACATACTTCCCATTTTTACTGACAGCATTGATTGATGCACCGTAATCTTCATCTGGGTTATCCAGCTTAGGAAACTGTAAACGCATTGACTTAGGTGCAACTGCACCATGCAGTAAATGATATTTTTCTGGGTTAAGTTGGTTATCAAGAAAATGAGACTTCATCCAACTATAGTGAGTTGCATCAGCTTCTACTCCAACTAACTCGATCTGTTCAATAGCTGGAAGTTGTTTAGTGGCAAATACAGCACGAACTAGCCAAGGTGCCCAACCTGCACCAAGTTCAGCCATACGGAATGTACCAGATGCAGAACGTACACATTCTAATAATGCGATCCAGTCAAAATAATGTTCGTTGACTACAGGATAATTTGATGTGTACTCAGCCCCTTCTCTTAGTGCGTGTTTGCTCCAAGCCTTTTTATAACTGACATTTGTAGCCACACCAAGAAAATCAAACATATGTTTTCCTGTACCTATTGATTTAACTTTTTGGAAGCTTTCAAAAATGGGATGATGTTTCATTAGATTAGACGTTGTACTTTTTGAATATAAGAATACATTATCAACCAAATAATGGTTATATTGTAAAATATTTCCTCTGCTTATCTCCAAACAATCCATTGGTAGTATTTCTGAGCTTCATCTATTTGGCCATTATCGGTCAATGCGTCTCCTAACCTACAGTAAAAAAGGGCAGAGCTAGGGTTAAGAGTGATAGCCTGATGGTATACTTCAATAGCCTCATTGAGCCTTTTTAAATTAATCAGGGCTTCCCCTAAATAAAAGTAAGACCAGCTAAACCGAGGATTAATTTCTATTGCTTTTTTGTAAGAGGCGATCGCCGATTCAAACTGACCATTGCGCTTAAGCCTATTTCCCTCTTTAACATGGGTTTTGGCTGCTTGATTTTTTTCCATAAAATTTACTTTTAGCTTCTGTTAAAAATTAAGTTTTATACTAAATATTACTTTTCTTTCGTGCCTATGATTCATACAAAACATCTTGATAATAATTTCTTTGGGAAAGCTCTGCAACTGCTCTGTAGGAAACACTATTACAAAAGGAATCCATTTTTTGCCTTTGTCCTTGCCGAACTTCTATGAGCATAAAACGGGGTCTAAACTGGTTAAAATTTAGTCCTTGAAGAACTTGGAGTTCAAACCCCTCTACATCCAAAGATAGTAAATCTATTCTTTTTACTTTATGTTTTTCAAGAATAAAATTAAGGGTTGTGACAGGTACTTTTACTACGTAAGTTTCAATTTTTTGCAGTTCACATCCCCGCTTAATGTGCTTCTTTACCTCCTCTTCAGACATGGCTTGTTTAACCAAAGACATTAAATTACAATAGTGCATATCAATTTCATCTCTATCGTAATTAAAAGGCACTAGAGCATAGTTTTCTACAACGCATCTAGGTCTGTTATGGCGACAGAGTTTAACTAAATCTGGTATAGGTTCAATCAAGACTCCAGTCCAGTTTCTGTATCGTTCTAAAAAGACTGTGTTGCTTTGGGATATTCCGTTATTTGCTCCAGCCTCGATAAAAAACCCATTGTCAAAGTTTAAGTAATCTGCAAGTTTCAAATCAAGTCCGTTAAGGCCAAATGATTTTTTAAACTTCTGGGGAGAAATTTTAGCGGCTCTTTTGTAAAAAGTTACAGCCTCTTCCCATTCTTGCTTTTTGTACAAAACTTCTGCTAAGTTATAGCAATCCATACCTGAGTATGGCTTAATGGCAAGAACTTTACGATAGCAACTAATTGCTGAATCAAGTAAGTTTTTCCGATGAAATGCCTGCCCTAAGTTGCTTTGAAATTTGTAAAAATAAGGTTGAATTTCTACAGCTTTTGTAAAATTATCAACCGCCTTATTAAGTTTTCCTTGTTGTGCTAAAACTTCTCCTAAATTATAGTAATATAGGGCTGAATTAGGATTAATTTCAATCGCCTTTTGGTATTCAACAACAGCCTCATCCAATTTGTCTTGCTTAACAAAAGCATCCCCCAAATTATTATATGCCCAAGCAAAATTAGGATTAATTTCAATCGCCTGATGATAAAGAGCGATCGCCTCATCCAACCTCCCCGCCCTCTTCAACTGGTTGGCCTGCTTCAACAACTCTCCAGCACTGATACCCTCATTACCCATAACAACCCAAATATAAATCTACTCAAACACACTATTCTACCCCAAAAATTCCTTTTTAATCTCAGCCAAAGAAACTATTATCTGCAAAGAAGTTAAAAATTCAACAACACGATCTAACTCTAGCCATAAAATTTCAGCTAAAATCAATAATAATAGAACTTTCATAATTAAACTTAAGTCTCAGTCATTTAGTTGGCAGTAGGGGAGTAGGGGAGATTAAAGTCTTGAAGTAATTATAGAAATTATCAAAAACAGGAAATTCAACTAATGACAACAAGCAAAATTCATTTGTGGACAGTAGCAGAGTATCATCAAATGATAGATTGTGGTATTCTGACACCAGAATCCCGCGTCGAACTATTAGAAGGTCGCATCATCAAAATTAATCTCCAACGTGCTCCTCATGCTGCAACAACTCAACGGACATCAGATTATTTAAAGTCTCAATTAACTCAGGAAGCTCATATTAGGATGCAGTTACCAGTTACACTATCAACTTCTGAACCAGAACCGGATATCGCAGTAGTAAATATCGATCCTAAAGCTTATGGCGATCGCCACCCTAGTGCAGAGGAAATATTCTTTTTAATTGAAATTTCTGATACTACCTTGAGAATAGATCGACAAGAAAAAACACTTATCTATGCTGGAGCAAATATTTCTGAATATTGGGTTTTAGATGTAGTACAACGCCAAGCTTATATATATCGTCATCCTACACCAGGAGGTTATCAATCTGAAACTGTTTTCTCGGATAGTGAAGTAATTAATCCCTTGAATTTTCCATCAGTTTCCTTATCCTTTACAGAAATGTTTTTGCCTTGATATCCTGCTATTAATTCTAGTCTTAAATACTATTTACAGCAGTTTTCTAGTTGATGAGGTACAAAGTTTTATTGCTCTAGGCAACAGGCAACAGGCAACAGGCAACAGGGAATATAGGAATAAATAGTCTTATAGCTGTACCTCACTATCCTCAAAAGTGCTGCAAATAGTTATAAAAGAGCTAAATTATACCATATATTGTACCATAAACAATACCAGTTCCTGAAATATAACCATGAAATTTATCAGCCCCAAAATCGACTTTGCCTTTAAAAAGATATTTGGTTCTATTCATAGTCAAAATATTCTCATTAGCTTTCTCAATGCCATAGTTTATAACAATCAAAATATCATTCAATCTCTGAAAATAATTAACCCCTATAACCCTGGAGTTACTAACACTATGAAAGAGAGTTATTTTGATGTAAAAGCACTTTTAGATAATGGTTCTACCGTGATTATTGAAATGCAAATATTGAACGTAGAAGATTTTGAAAAACCAGAAATTTATAATTTAGCTAAAGCCTATGGAAATCAATTAGATGCAGGGCAAGGTTATATGATGTTGTAACCTTTTATAGCTTTAACGATCGCCGACTTTGTTTTATTTGAAAAGACAGATAAAATGATTACCAAATTCAGGTTTAAAGAAGAAACAGAATTGTTTAATTACCAAGATGAATTAACATTAATGTTTGTAGAATTACCCAAATTTAATAAAGAATTGTCAGCGTTAGAAACCTTAAGCGATAAATGGATATATTTTATTAAATCGGCTCCAAGTTTAGAAGTAATACCAGAATCATTAGAAGAAGTATCAGAAATAGAAGCAGCATTAAATATAGCGAATAAAGCGAACTTAAACAATGCAGAATTAGAGGAATTAGAGCAACAGGAAAAGTTGATTAGAGATAAGAAAGGACAAATTAGTTTAGCCAGAAAGGAAGGAATTGGAATATTAGTTAAACGTCAAATTCGTCGCAAGTTTGGCGAAATAGCTCCAGAAGTTCAGACTCAGATAGAGCAATTATCTTTGGAAAAATTAGATATTTTAGGTGATGAAATTTTTGATTTAGCAACAATAGCAGACTTGGAAAACTGGCTAGATAATAATGGATAATTGATAATGGATAATTGATAATGAAAAAGTTTTAAATCTCTAGTTTTCTATCTAACTCTCTAAAAAGGGGAACGGGCAAGATACCCATTCCACAAAACTACAAAACTATTAAAATCATCCCGCATTTTTGCAACGCCTAATAATCAAACAAACTTACTCCCTTTAGGCCAACCATACAATTGTAATCTGTAGAAAAAGTTGGGGAATAAAGCAAACAAATACTTAAAAATCTTAAATCCCAAAGGTTCATCATAAGTTCCCACCCATTCCTTACTATTCTCAATCCAATTCACAATTTTCTCAGCCACCTTATCCCCAGAGGGAGCAGAATTAACTCGATTAGCTCGAATCTTATAAGCTTTATCATTCAAACGATTCACTGGTGCCCAAGCAAACTTACCAGAAATAGCACCAGGGCGATACAACCGCAGGCGAATCATATTTTTACTGGAATGATAAACAATTGGCCCGACACCAGACCAGTAATAATGCAAGGCAATTTTGCCAGAATGATAAACAGGTCCGAAACAAGAAGGACTTCCATCAGCAATTGACCCAATAGCAATCACATCCAAAGGTCTACTCCGGGGTAACTTAGCTGCTTCAGCACCTACAACCGCAGGCCAAGTATAATTCACCCGATTCATCGACTCTACCAACTCAACTATGGGAATTCCACCCTCTCCTACTTCCGTCTCAATTTGACCAGCATTCAAAATCACCACATCCGGGTCATACTCAAATAGTTTTCTGGCATCCTCAATAGTTTTCTGGGGAGAAACAAACAACTCATCAAAAAAATCTCCCTCTAAACTAGGTTGACGAGTCACACCAACAACCCGCCATCCCCGTGACTTATAAACTTTACCCATCGCACTACCCAAAGTGCCTGAAATTCCAGTAATTACAACAGTTTTCATTTAATTTGATCGTTAACTTGAGGACTTGCGCTCTCCGGTAACGGAATGTCGGGATGTTTCGTAGCATTCCGTAGGAAAACTAAAACCAGTAGATTATACAAAAAATATGTTAAAATATCAATATTTAGGGTTTGCTGAAAAAGTCTTTTAGTAGGGGTAGGAGACAGGAGACAGGAGACAGGAAGAACGGGGAATGAGCGAAGAGGTAGGAGCGGGCGTTTTGTAAGAATGATTTTTCTGCCACCATCATCCCAAAATACTAGCTTTTTGAGCTTTTTCCGCTGAAAAGCTGGCACTTTTTTAGACAAAAAAATGCTAAAACCTTTATCTGTCAATACTTTTAGATTTAATCAGCAAGCCCTATTTAGACATCTTTTATTTTTGATGGTTTGGGTACGTTACGCGATCGCGCTTCAACATCCTATTTTTCTCTATTATTTAGAACTACTAAGGGTTTCCAGGTTTTTTTTATTCTGAAAAAGTGCAAGATTTGTAGATCTTTTCGTCTCAAAATGCTAATACCTGTCCCCTCCCCTGAGTATCAGACTTTTTCAGCAAACCCTAATAATTATTAATTATTAATTATTAATTATTAATTGTTTTTCAAAGCCAACCAGCAAATTCCTGAGTAAAGCGATCGCCCAAAATAGCATCTCGAATCCGCTGAGTAAAGCGAATTAATTCTGTGACATTATGAAGAGACAATAGAGTATAACCTAAAGACTCCTTCGCTCTTACCAAATGAGCTAGATAAGCTCGACTAAAATTTTGACAACAATAACAAGGGCAAGATTCATCAAGAGGGGTATAGTCTTCTCGGAACTTAGCATTTTTCAAGTTCCACCTCTCCCCTCTAACCAAAGCTACTCCATGTCGTCCTAAGCGAGTCGGAATTACACAATCAAATAAATCTATGCCAGAAGCGATCGCTCTTACCATTTCTCGATAAGTGCCAACTCCCATCAAATAACGAGGTTTATCTTCTGGTAATAAAGGAGCTGTTACTTTAACTATATCATCTATTAGCTCACCAGGCTCTCCCACACTCACTCCACCAATAGCATAACCCGGTAAATCCAAATCTACCAACTGCCTTGCTGCTACAGAACGCAGATCGGGATAAACACCACCTTGAACAATACCAAACAAAGCCTGATCCTGACGCTGATGAGCCTCAACACAACGCTTCAACCATCGATAAGTACGATTTGTTGCCAACTCCACCTCTTCCCTACTCGCTGGGTAAGGTGGACATTCATCAAAAGCCATAATCACATCAGCTCCCAATTCATTCTGAATTTGGATCGAACGCTCTGGAGTTATATCAATAATACTACCATCACGAGGTGAGCGAAATTTAACACCTGTTTCACTAATAGTTCGGATTTCTCCTAAACTAAATACTTGGAAGCCCCCAGAATCAGTTAATATTGGCCCACTCCAGGCCATAAACTTATGTAGTCCACCAGCACCAGCTATAATACTTTCTCCTGGTTGTAAGTGAAGATGATAAGTATTTGCCAAGATCATCTGAGCACCCGCTTTCTCTAACTGAGTAGGTGTGAGAGTTTTGACAGTTGCTAAAGTCCCCACAGGCATAAATCTAGGTGTATCTACACTACCATGAGGAGTCAAAAAAACACCTGCACGAGCTTTTGTGTTGCTACAACAAGCCTGAAAATGAAAGGAAAAGTTTTGGGACATGATAGTTAGGTATTGGCAATTAAAAAATTCTAACTGTTTTCTCGAAACTGAGAACAAACAATTTATATGGTTTGCCTCATTCCCTATTTTTTTCCTTTCTGCTTAAAAGGGGCAATCATCATCATCAAACTGCATATCCCAATTAGATGACAAAACTTGATCCATTACTGCGTCAAAGGCTGCAGCATTTATATTTCTAGTAGTTTCTTCTTGAAGAGGGTTTGACAGAGGAATTAGTCTTAACTGACGTCCTTCAGTAATTAAATCAAAGTATGTTTCTTTCTTTGATGATTGTCCAAGTTCTAGGTAATCAAAACTCAGCACATTTAGGTATATTGAATGATTAGCAACTAAAGTTGACCGTTGACAATCCGCAAATACTTCTAGTATGTATCCTTCACCCCGGCTTTGAATCTGGCCATCTTGAGTATGGATATAGCGGACTCTACCTAAATCTATCAACAGTCTTTGCATATCACGTTTATTGACAACTATGCCAATGTCAATTATGCAAGGAGCAGATACTCTCTGGTCAAAATTATTGGAACTCATATAGCAAAAGCCTCTGAATTTGATAGAAATTTATCAGAACAGTTTTTTTTTATTCTGAGTTATTTAGATAGTGCTATTCTTGTTCCAATTCTGGCATAGTTTCTTGGAGTATGAACCAATAATATAGTAATCTGGTTTGGAATATGCACAAAATCTCATGTAAAAGGGAACAATTTATCTAACAACAGCTCATCTGGAGTAAGAGTTTCAGACTCTTAATCTATAGTTAAATTTTTTTATACATTCTATGAGTATATATATTTAACTATGTATGTATCCTGGAAATCTTTCAGGTCTATACAAAACTATTTTCCCAATATTAAATTTTTACCATACAAAACTCATTTTGTCTACTCCATTGTTGTTAATTTGATTTGAAACAAATGCAGCAAATATTATTTTTTTTGATACTATAGTTAACAACAAGAAGCCAAGCTCAGAAAATTTTGGGTGGTAAAAAATATTGCTCCAAGTAATTAGGAAAACTCTGACAAAACTCAGTGCTGGAATTGCATTTTACACCTGTTTACCGATTCCCCATACTTGGAACTTGGATTTTAATGGTATTGCTCGTTTCGCTCCTTTGATAGGATTGATAGTAGGGGGTATCCTTGGGGTAATCGATCTTGGATTACAAATTTTAGGAATGCCTATACTCACCAGATCTGCTGTAGCGATTATATCTGGAATTATTTTAACTGGTGGTTTACACTTGGATGGGGTGATGGATACTGCTGATGGGTTGGCAGTGCCAGACCAGAAACGACGACTGGAAGTAATGAGTGATAGTGCTACAGGAGCTTTTGGGGCAATGGCAGCGATCGCTCTATTGTTGCTGAAAATTACAGCTTTAACAGATTTAGATAACGACCGCTTTTTAATACTAATGGGAGTAGCAGGTTGGGGAAGATGGGGACAGTTAGTAGCGATCGCTCGTTACCCCTATCTCAAACCTACTGGAAAAGGAGCATTTCACAAGGAGGTAAAATATTCGATTTGGGATTTTATCCAAAGTCTACTTTTATTACTGAGTCTGAGTGGAATCCAAATTTTATTAAACCCTGAAAGTTGGTTAGTAGCTTCTGGGATGGCAATAGGAGGAATAGCGATCGCTCTGTTGACAGGTGCTTGGTTTAACCGTTGTTTGGGCGGTCATACTGGGGATACTTATGGTGCTGTGGTTGAATGGACAGAAGCGTTGTTATTGTGTTTATTGGTTACTTTAGAATAGCAATCAGTTATTAGATAAGGCAGCTATGCTGTTTGCGTAGCATTCCGTAGGAAAGGGAGAGAAAAGTTCAAAGGGAGAAGGTTTTTTGAGCACAGATTATCCGGACATGATATTACGCATAATCACCAAATATAGAACGCTATTGGTAGGGTGTGTTAGCGGTAGCGTAACATACAAAAACCCTATATCTATTGTCAGTGCGTAAATCCTGTGTGTGTTTTAGTTGCTTTGGAATAGCGAACGGTATCAGTCCCCAAGCAAAGTGATCACAACCTGAAAAAAAACTGCTAAACTAGATAGATAAAAAAAGGCTTTTTAAAGATTAGACATCTCCAAAAATCAAAAATAAAATCAATTCTTATCCATAAATTATCAATTATTTCTCCCTGTTGCCTGTTGCCTGTTGCCTGTTGCCTCTTTTCTGGAGATGTCTATTGGAAAATGAGACAAATCAAACGACTAACAGCTATTATTGAGCGGGAGGGTGATGGATATGTATCTTTGTGTACGGAACTGTATATTGGCAGTCAAGGCGATACGACAGAAGAAGCGCGGTCTAATTTGATTGAAGCTTTAGAAATTTTTTTTGAGACTGCTGATGCTTCCGAGATTGAGCGTCGCTTGAAATAAAAATGTATAAAGACGTACAAACAATTTTCAACTCAATTCCTAATGAGGTTGCTTAGCAAAATATTGTACAATTTGAGCAGCTTGATGATCGCGTTGCTATAGCTAATGACTTTTATCCTATACAATATTGGCATCAGAGATAGTGATAACGCCATCTCTGAGATCGAAGGCTACAGCCTACAAAGCTCTCAAAATTATGCTGAGAGCACCTGCCCAATCTCGCGGTGCTTTATGACCGCAAGCCGGGCAAAAGTGAATTTTGGAGCCACCAAGTTTCTTGTCGATGTAAACACATTTGGGAGAAGTTTTGCTAGTATAAAGCTCATTATATCATGTTCCCCCGGAGGGGGAACATGATATTACAACTGATAACTGAAATAACTCCTGAGTGCTAATTTTTAGGCTCTATCCAAACTTTTATACCCTCCACTCTGAGAGCTTGGTTGCGAGTACCACAATATGCACCATTGGAATAAACTGGTAAATCTCCCATATTCTGAACGTGAGCTGTATAGAATACATCATAATTGGCAGCTTGAATACCTGTAAGACGAATCGCAAATCCTTCTATTCTTCTAGCTTTGCCACGTTCTCCAGCTAATTTTCCAGCTTCTAACCAAGGAGTATCACCTATTTCAGAAACATGAGCCATGTATTCAAGTTTTAACCCAGGAATAGGCGGTTCTATATTGATTTGAAAAGCTTCTACACGAAAACCTTGACCGCGAGTACCTGCATATTCTCGACCAGCAAAAATGCGATCGCCAATATTTTGTATATGAACTAAAACTTTCAACCCTACAGAAACTACTGATTTTTGATTAGTAGTTTCTCCAAACATCATATTTGGTCTTTCAACAGTGGGAAAATTTTTAGAGACTTCCACACCAGGAACAATAATGATTTCGTCTACAGGTTTTGTACCTCTAGGTGTTGGGTCTTCTAAAATCATCACATCTGGATCTTCAATAGCTGTTTCTGCACCACCAGAAGGTACTACTATTAAAGGTGGTAAACTTGGAACAGTTGATTTTTGCGTATTAGTTGGTTGAGTGGCAATATTTTGAGTTCGGTTTAGTTCTTCAAGTGCCGGAAGTTTAATTCTAGATGTTGTGGGTAAAGAATCATTAGGAATTGTCAGTTTTTCTCTAGATATAGCTAACATTAGTTTTTTGCCAAAACTGGCATTAACTTTTTCCTCTAATTCCAACCACTGCTCATCATCTAAATTTTTACCCTGTTTGACAAGTTTTAATACTGCTGAAAGTGGATGTGTCTCTGCAATTAAAGCTTGAGCTTCATCTGGTAATTTGTCAGATTTTGTATGAGAAATTAATTGATGTAGTTCTTTGGCTTTTGCTTTAAGTGATTGCAAAGGAGGAAATTCTGGTTGCTCTTGATGAGCGATCGCCAAGATTTGATTAAGAATATCTAAAACTGGTTGACTGCTTGATGATTCTGTGGTTGAAGCTAGTGCTTTAATTAAGTTTTCTAAGTCTGTGAAGGAAAATATTGCCCCTGCAGAAACTTGAGATGTTTTTGCCAACTCTAGTCCTTGCTCTTTAAGAGTAGCAAAATCTCTACCATAGGCCATCAATTCTTCTAGTAAACTTTCTGAAGGGGGAGTACCTGCATTTTGTAGTTCTTTAGCTGCCAGGGAGAGGCGAATACCCAATTTAGGAAAATTTTCTGATAGAGATGCTAGTTTTTCCAACAAGTTATGATCGGCTGTTTCCATATTGTTGTTAGAGTAAATTTATATAATTACAGTTTTATATATTACTTTAGTGGGTTAAAACCTACTATCAATCAACACAATTTAATAGAGGAAATAATCGCCTCAGAGCAAAAGCACAAGTTCGAGAATGGACTAAGTTAGTAAACCTTCCCGTTTGGCCTTTTTCCTGCTTTTCAGACTTGCTATTCAACTTGGCCTTGTGTTCTTCAAACTTGGCTTGAACTTCTCAGCCAACTTGAGAGACTAATCTTTTCTGAGTTACAGTTGTTCCACTCCAATTGTAAAGTTCTGTCTTTGCAATACTAGAGTCCGAGCTACTAAAACTTTCAACTTGAGCGGAATTAGCCAACTTAGCCCGACATCTATTTATAGTAGCTGTGTTATTGGCTTTTAAACCTTTTATATCCAGATAAATTTCATTCATTTGTGCTATTACTCCCGGCTCGAATCCGAGAAAAGCAGTTTCCTTTTCCCAGTTCTTGAGTGCCTAATAACAGTTTGAAAAAAGAATGCTATAAAAAGTGCATCTCGATCGGATATGCTTAAAAATAGCTTCTCCAGTTCATTTTAGATGGTTATATCTATCGTTTTCCCTTTTTTTTCAATATTTATCATTTTCTTTGTGGGTTTAATACCCCACCGTCAACGGGGGTGTTCACGCATTACTTGGGGGAGCGTAGACGCGGAGCGGCCCTTCGTTGACTATCCCCATGTAATTTTCCTCCTGTCTCCTGTCTCCTGTCTCCTGTCTCCTTCTTCAATCCTTCTTCCTTCTTGCTTCTTCCTTCTTTCTTACTTCTACTATTTGTAACAAAAGTTGATCAAATTGGTATAAGTTGCCACAGCCAGCGCTTCGACTTGGTCGTTTTTGTAGGGGAAGCGTTCCGACTAGGGAAAAGAAGATCAAAAATTTGTCAAAAAACCTGATTTAGCACTCAAATTAGTTCAAAAAATATTGTTCATAAAATATCGTCCTGGTGTAGCTTTAGCGGATGGAGGTTATGGCAATAATTCCTCTTTTTTAGAGGAACTAGAGAAATTAGAGTTGAACCATATAGGAGGTTTAGCAAAAAACCGAAAAGTCAATATTATGGGTGCATCTCAATTTTGAATAAAGCCAAAAATTTCTTGCTTTTAGGCAACAGGCAATAGGGAACAGGCAACAGGGAATATATAGGAAAAAAGTATTTTTGCAAATATGAGATGCACCCAATATTATTAACCCAAAAATAGGAAAAAAACAGTGACAAAAAAGGTTAGATAAAATTATATGATCTTGAGCATAAAAAGATTTTCAAGAAATTACTTTGTTTGATGTTACTGAATTTGATGTAATTCGTATTACAGTATCGTATTTACCAAAAATATCAAACTCTGAAAGAAGGGATTTATTTTTTCTGGGGAAAAACTTGAAGAATGTATGTCATTATACAATAATTTTATGAGAGTTTATCTGCCCAGATAAACAGGATAATTTCACATTATTTTAATTCTAGATTAATTTGACTAAGCAAAATTAATTTGATAAAATATTGTCGGTGTTTAAAAGTAAAAAAAAGACATTTTTGTCCATTGACAAACGAAGATAAATTTTAATATTCCCTTAACCTTTCACAAATGAAATATCTAGACAAGTAGAGCAGCCTAAAAGTAGTGTTAAGTTAAATATCGTTTCAAGTTAAAGTTGAAAAGAAGGGAAAAAATAATGTTACAAATACCTCAAAAAACAACAGACTCAAGCTATGATATTCTGAGGGCGGAGCGACAACCCCTAACCTCAATATTTGCCCCAGAAAATGTGGCAGTAATTGGTGCTACAGAAAGAGTCGGCAGTGTCGGACGCACAATTCTCTGGAATCTACTCAGCAATCCTTTTGGAGGCACAATTTTTCCGGTTAACCCCAAGCGTCATAGTGTGTTAGGAATTCCAGCTTATCCAAATATTAAAGCCATACCAGCACCAGTAGACTTAGCAATCATTGCCATACCCGCACCAATGGTCCCTGATGCTGTGCGTGACTGTGTAGAAGTAGGCATAAAAGGCGCGATCATAGTCTCAGCCGGATTCAAAGAGATTGGACCAGAAGGCATAGAATTAGAACGACAAATTATGGCAACAGCCAAGGGCAAAATGCGACTGATTGGCCCCAACTGTTTAGGACTAATGAACCCCCATAGTGGACTAAACGCCACCTTTGCTAGCACTATGGCAAACCCAGGCAACCTTGGTTTCATTAGTCAGAGTGGAGCATTTTGTACAGCCGTTCTCGACTGGAGTTTCCCAGAAAACGTAGGCTTCAGTGCATTCATTTCCATAGGCTCAATGCTAGATTTAGACTGGGGCGACCTGATATACTATCTTGGAGACGACCCCCACACCAAAAGTATTGTCATCTATATGGAATCCATTGGCAATGCGCGCTCATTCCTGTCTGCTGCTCGTGAAGTAGCATTGACCAAGCCAATAATAGTGATTAAAGCTGGTCAAACTGAAGCTGCTGCTAAAGCTGCTGCTTCACATACAGGGTCACTCACAGGTAGTGATGAAGTGCTAAATGCTGCCTTTCGTCGGTGTGGGGTGTTGCGAGTGAATCGCATCTCTGAACTATTTAATATGGCAGAAGTGATGGCAAAACAGCCACGGTTGCCAAAAGGACCGAAACTGACAATTATTACTAATGCTGGAGGACCAGGAGTCTTGGCGACCGATGCCCTGATTGCTACTGGTGGAGAACTTGCACCTCTGGCAGAAGAAACAATTACTCAACTGAATGAATTTCTCCCCACCCACTGGAGTCATGCTAACCCCATTGATATCCTTGGTGATGCTGACCCAGAGCGTTATCGCAAAACTTTAGAAGTAGCAGTTAAAGATCCTAACACCGACGGTTTGCTGGTAATTTTGACTCCTCAAGCAATGACCGACCCCACTCAAACAGCTGAACAGTTGAAGCATTATGCTCAAACTGCTAAAAAACCAGTATTAGCAAGTTGGATGGGAGGGGATGAGGTAACTACAGGTGAAACTATTCTCAATCGTGCTAGTATATCAACTTATCGTTATCCAGATTCTGCTGCCAAGCTCTTTAACTTTATGTGGCAGTACAATTATAACTTACAGGGTATTTATGAAACCCCAGTGCTAGCAGAAGAACAAGAAAGCGGTCCAAACTGTTCTATAGTTGAGCAAATTATCAAAACAGCTCAGAATACAGGCAGAAATATTCTTACAGAATCAGAATCAAAACAAATTTTAGCTGCTTATGGTATTCCTATTGTGCAGACCTTGGTTGCCAAAACTGAAGCAGAAGCAGTGGAACGTGCTAATATAATTGGTTATCCAGTGGTGCTGAAACTGTTTTCCGAGACAATTACCCATAAAACTGATGTGGATGGTGTGCAGTTAAATCTTAAAGATGCAGAAGCAGTAAAATGGGCATATCAAAATATTCAAACATCTGTCACTGAGAAAGTTGGGTCTGAGCATTTCCTAGGGGTGACGGTACAACCAATGTTAAGTTTAGACCGTGGTTATGAGTTGATTATTGGTAGCAGTGTTGACCCACAGTTTGGTCCGGTCTTAGTGTTTGGTACGGGTGGGCAGTTAGTAGAGGTGTTTAGAGACCGGGCGATCGCTCTGCCACCTTTGAATACAACTCTCGCTCGCCGGATGATGGAACAGACAAAAATTTATCAAGCTCTCAAAGGAGTAAGGGGAAGGAAAGCTGTAGATTTGGCAGCGCTGGAAAAGCTATTAGTGAAATTTAGTCAGTTAGTGGTAGAGGAACCTTGGATTAAGGAAATTGATATTAATCCTCTGTTAGCTTCTTCGGAAAGGTTGATTGCTTTGGATGCAAGGATAGTTCTTCATGATCAGAGTGTGGGTGTAGAGAAATTGCCATCATCAGCTATTCGTCCGTACCCTACTCAATATGTCAAACCTTGGCAAATGAGAAATGGGGAGGGGGTGACTATCCGTCCTATTCGCCCAGAGGATGAACCGTTGATTATTCAGTTCCATAAAACGTTGTCAGAGGAAAGTGTGTATTTGCGTTATTTTAACTTTCTCAAGTTGAGTCGGCGCATTGCTCACGAACGATTAACCAGAATTTGCTTTATTGATTACTATCGGGAAATGGCATTGGTGGCGGATTATAAAAATCCAGAAACGGGAAACCATGAAATTTTAGGAGTGGGTCGCTTGAGTAAGTCACATGGGGTAAATGAGGCAGAGTTTGCGATGTTGGTGAGCGACCCCTATCAACGTCAGGGGTTAGGGACGGAATTGTTATTGCGACTGGTGCAAATTGGTCGAGATGAGCAGTTAGAGGGAATTGTTGCGACAATTTTAGCTGAGAATATAGCTATGCAAAGAGTTTGTGAGAAAGTGGGTTTTCAATTGCAGCGTAGTGCTGATTTAGTAGAGGCGAAATTGACAATCTGTCATTAAGTAGGACTCAGCGATCGGCTATCAGCTTCTCAAGGTGTATAATGGGGGATTAAAACCCCCATAAAAGACACACTACGCACTTTTCAAATAAGTGTGGGGAACTTAAACCCTTGATTTTTTAGCGCTCCAGCTAAATGCTGTTTGCGTTTGCGTAGTATTTCAGACCGAAAGTATTCCGGAACGGAAAAGCTGATAGCTAGTTAAATCCGGGCGATCGGTAGTTATGGTTGTGACTCTGGCTTGCTTCCAACCTCTGAACCACTTTGGGACTTTGGGGTGGGTGCTAATCCTGTGAAGTCATTATTGGCTATTTCCTGAACTGTTGGTTACTCTGGTTCTGGTTGTGCTTCTAATGCAGCTTCTAACTTAGTCGCAAGGTCAGGAGGGCAAGGTTTTTGATACTTTGCATTTACTCCTTTGAGCGATCGCTTGTCCACGACTTTGAATGTGTCATCCTTTGGTAGATAAATCACTCGTTCGTTCTCTTTGCACTGTTTACCTGCACGGTAAAACCCAACATAACGCCCTATCTCTCGTCTTCCTTGAGGGTTAACCCAACTAACTAAATCAAAAGGCAAGGCTCCTTTTTTAGTGGTAGCATTAATACATTTGATCAGGTTACGCTCAGGAATTGTGCAGCTTTCCCAAATCTCTCCAGTCTTCTCAGCTCCTATCTCTGACTTGAATTGCTCTAGTTGTGATTTATTTTTCTTAGATAATAGCTGCTGCTTCAGTTCAGTCAGAGTCGCTTCAGGTTGTTGCAAACTACTCCTAGTTTCACTCGCTTCTACTTCATCAACTTCTAAAGTTTCGGTTTGGACTGGAGAATTTTTTTCTATGGATTGCTGCCGATTTTTTTCTGAGATTTTATTAATGGCTGCATTTACCTTAGCTATTTCTGCCTCATTAGAGTATTGTGATTCGATTTTCTCAGATTCTGGTGTATCTTGTGGAGGCTGTTGACCAAATACACTGTCGTATGCTTGTGCCTGCTGTGAGGTGTAGGTAGTCTCTGAATTGCTTTTGTGTTGCTCTTGCTCTTCTATGTAGGTATCGGCAGCCTCAATCTCAGCGATCGTTTTTTCTAGGTGGTGGATTAAGTAGCCTAATAAGCGGTTATAGTATAATCGTGTTTCGTTTACTGAATTAGTAATTGGTTTAGTGGCCATTAATTTTGTTAGGCCCAAGTAGGCTCGTAATAAAGCCTTGTCTTGGCTGAAATTTTGTAATATAATTGAAATTGGATTGATGAAAAATATCATTGATTTGTCTCCTGATACTTGTTTACCGGGGACTCTAAAAGGGCATTGCCTCAACTTTGCTAGGAGAGGGCGGTGTCCTTTTTTATTGTCCACTTGTAGAACTTCTTTATTGGCCTCTACATTTATCATTATAGCTTGCATACTAATAAATGTAAATAAATTTTATAATTTTTTTTACTTGCTTACTACCTATAATATAACTTATAATATATACAATCAATAGGAGGACTGTAATATGGCCACTAAAACAACAAAAAAGAAGCAGACTAAAACCTCTACTAAGTGTGGGAGACCAGGAGGAAACCCTGATTTATTAGCTTATAGATGGAAACCTAAAGTACCAGGAAAACCCAAGTCTAATAATTTGACTGTCCGGGTAGATGACGAGATGTTCAACGGAATCAAAAAAATTTCAGGTTGGCAAGACAAGTTAAGAGCGAAAATCGACGAACTTCTACAAGAGGAAAATGCGCAAGACTATCAGACTGGGGACGGGGTGGGTTTAGTGGGAAAGTAGTTGCGATCGCGAAAATAGCAGTCCCTGAGATGCTTGCTATGTAAGACTTTCATTTCTAGATTGCCCTTTAATAGCCGCTTCGCTGATACTGTTGGCGAAAGTAATTATTTTGTAACTTATGGTAATACACCAAGAATTAATTAAGTAAAAATACTCACTAAATTCATCCCAAACATCTCAAGCTGAATTATAGATGAAAACAAAATCTTATTTCTTTAATAGAGCAATCTTGAAGTCTTGAGCCTTATGAAAGTCAAAACTAGGGGTTTGCTCCGCGTGGCAGAGTTCTTTAGCACTTTCAGGCACTTTTTCAGATAAATAATTCATTAAATTAGAAACTTTTACATTGTTATCACCTTCTTTATTGCCTCTTCCTTTAAGTGCTTCAATCAAATGATAAGTATAAATGCTCATTTTTTTATCTGGTCGAATCCAAGAGCTTTCCGAATCTTTTGATGAAGTAAAAACTACTATACCCTCACCATTTTCCCAATTATCTACTGATATTTTAGGATAAGCTTTTGCTTCAAAACCAGAGAGAATTTTTGAGAATAGTTGTTTTTGTTCGTCTTTAGACCTTGCCATTCCAGCCGCATGACAGCTGTCAATGATAATCAAAAGGCGTTTTGATTTAATTTGTCGTAGTTTCTCGTTAAAGTTTTCTGAACTTAATGCAGTTTCTTCAAGGTGATCTTTATCTGTATCATGTGGTATGAGATAATAGCTGTTATCGTTTTCTCTATATGCCCCGTGACCTGAGTAATAGACAGTTACTGTTGCGTCTGGGTCATGTTCAGCCTGCCGCTTCAACCAATCCAGCCCGTCCAAAATGTTCTCGCGTGTTGCTGAGTCATCATGTAAAAGCCGAATATGGTTTTCATCATCGAAATAAGCACAGAACTGTGGGTTAACTAAGGTTTCACGGATTTTTTCTACATCTTTAACAGTTACTGGTAAAGATAATTTTCTATTAGCACATTCTCCTACACCAATAAGCAGAGCATATCCGTGTTCAAAATTTTTTTTCTGTGCTTGTTGCCTTTGTCTTAATTGAATCAAATAAATTGTTTCTAACACTAGACCTAGCAATAATAATCCTAAAGCTGCTTGCCAGATAATTTTCCAGTCATAGGGATCAATGGGATTATTGCCCAGTTTTTCTTCTACTCCTGCCCCCTGGCCACTGTTACCTGGTAAATCTTCTGGTGGAACTTGATTAATATAATCATTAACATAATCATCAATATATTTTTTCTGAAGTTTGTCGAGTTCTTTCTGATTCTTTCTAAGAAATTTATTAATAGTCTCTTCCCAATCGCTATCATCAGCAGGAAGTACTAAACCATAAGGTTCTGATCCAAGTGTTTCCCTATAGAACCCTGATGGTATCTTTTTTTTCAATAATCAGGCGATCGCCAATCTCTTAAGCAGCAGTCTCACAAAACAAAGATTGACCTTGGCTGTGGCATTTTCTAAGGTTCTTTTCCTGCGGAATGCTGCGCAAACAAAATTTTTGGCCAAGCTTTTGC
>NZ_JAAHGU010000089.1:0-30208 GCF_010692685.1 Okeania sp. SIO2F5
GGTAAATTAATCATAGATGGCACCTGTGCTCCGGCCGATCTCAGTTATCCGACGGACTTAAATCTATTAAATCAAGGCAGAATAAAAACCGAAAAAATCATAGATATTCTCTATAAAACCATCAAAAGTGATGGCCAAACTTCCTGAAACTTCTATGACTGCGATCGCAATGACCTTTTTAGTAATCAACCTTTCTACCCTCGCGGGAAGAGGCATTTTCTCTTTTTTTGTACTTTTTTGCTCCAAAAACTGTTTTTGCGGTGTATTTTATAATTTAAAGTTATGGCTGAATAAATGATGATAATAATAAGTTATAAGCAGCTTTCTTTGAATCACAAATCAACCGTTCTAGAGATTAGTTTTGCCCTAAACGGATTTTTTTTTGCCTGTTTTGTAGATTTAGAAATTCAAACTCATTCTGTAATTTCTAGGAGTAATACCAAAATGTTTTTTGAAAGCATCACAGAACCGACTTGGACTTTTATACCCAACAGTTTGAGCTACTCCAGCAACAGTTAACATTCGCTCCGCTAAGAGATTTTTACCGCGTTCCATTCGGATTTTTTGCAAATATCCAAATGTAGTTGTACCAAAAACTTCTTTAAAGCCTCGTTTAAGTTTATAATCATTAAGTTGTACTTTTCTAGCTAATTCTATTAGGGATGGTGGATTTTCTAAATTTGTTTCTAAGATTGATTTTGCTTGATGAATTCTTTCAATATCATCCGGTTGTAAACATCCAGACGAACTAGATGAAATAATTTCTGACTGACTTTGTATTAGTTGGGTTAACTGTAAGCTTATTAATTCTAGTGCCTTACTTTCTAGATAAATTTGTCTTGCTATACCTTGATATGGGCAATTAATAATTTGCTGTAACGCTTGCTGCATTGCTGGAGTTATAGCTCCAACATTCCGATGAAAAATTTGCCGTGAATTATTGGTAATTAATGCTTTTAATTCAGTAGGCATTAGCTCGAGTTGACCACTACTAAAATTTCTGAAAATATCGGGTTCTACAATAATTCTAATTCTCTCTAAATTTTCTCCGGTTGGTATTTCTTCTATTTCTTTTGTGCCAGGAAGAAAAAATAAATAATTTTCTCCACTTTTTTCAGAATAGTAGTCATTTCCAATGCCTTCTGTCCATACTCGGTAACTTCCCGCAAGTTGGAAAGCTAATATTAATGGCATTGAATCATGATGTTGAATTTCTCTAGCAATAGTATATTTTGCTTTTCCACCACTAATCTTTATTTTTAGTCCAGGGCGCAGTTGGATTGTTCTATCGTATCCTACTCCTAATTCCTGTTCAGCTTGAATTTTGATAAAAGTTTCAAAATCCTTAGAGTAGGAAATAATCTTACCTTTTTCTAAGCATTCTTGATATAGTGCTTCCGATTCTGCTGCTGTTAAATATTTAATCATTTATAGTTTTTATTTTAGTAGTTAGTAGAAAGAACTTAAATATCATTTCTTTGAGATTTCAATATTATGAGTTACATTTTCTAACAAAAAAAATCTAGGAATTATTATGTCTCATTTGAAAACTCTATATATCCACTAAGATTAAATCTCAAATAAATTAGCTATGACAGAGTTTTGGTTGCTAAATTATTACAGGCATTAAGTATTAAAAGATTTGAGAAAATAGAAAAGTATAAAGTAATATCATATTAAGTTAAATACTTATAATAAAAAGCTGGCAAATTGTAGACTTGGTAAAAAAGCAGTAGCGCAACCCAAAAACTATTACCTGTTTTGTTTTAGACTTCAATCAAATCTATAGTATTAATAATGATTATTAATACTTGATATAAAAAAGAATATTAACAAAGATCGTCAACTTACTTTTACCAAAGAACTCACATGATATTGCTTAATTGCTGTTAATTCCATATCATCACTCGAACGCAAGGCACTCATCACCTCACCCTTAACTTCCACCTTTGCTTCATAAGCTTTTTTCAAATTGCTATGATCATCAACAATAAATTCTAATTGCACTAATGCCCCATTTGCTTCAGCTTTTGCTTCCTCTAGACTGAGATGTTTTAGTCTTTCTTGATCAAATGCCAATACTTGTCCTGCTTTGGGGTACTTCAACCAATTCCAACCTTCTTGCATCCATATTTCCCGCTCGGCAATTTGAGCAAAAGAGTTTAAACCTGCCCAACCTCGGTAATACTGACGCAGACCTGATACTGAACCATTTCTCAATACCAATAGATCGAGCATTTCTGGTTCTAAGTGTCCCCAATAACGACCTTCAGGTAGATCGACTAATGTTGGTGCAAACTGATGACCGCCAAAATGACTACATCTCCAGACCCGTAAATTTCCTTGAGAAGTAGCAGCATATTCCGAACGCAACTTCTTATAAATAGGATAGCCAAACCTACCACAAGCTACATCAACATTGGCATGAGTACAAACTAGCATTTCTCTAATTTGGCTAGTTTGTTGCTGATATTGCTGAAAATTTTCCAGTTCGTTTGGTTGTTGCTGTAGTTGCTTGAGCAAGGAAATTAGCAACTGACTCATCAGTTCATCAGGCACAATATATTCTTGCTTCTCATACTCGGCAAATAATTCACCAGGACGGTAATAATATAGTATGCGAGTATAACCATTCTGGGAATATTCGCGGTCCGGAGCGATCGCCATTGGTTTTAATTTCACACCTTTTTTAATAGCTTGGAAAATTAAACCAAGTACTGGTTTAAGTTGAGGATTTTCCATAAAAGCTTCTTCAGACCAGGGTTGTGCCATTTCAATGATTAACCAGTGGTCGCAAGTTGATGCTGTCCCTATGGGGTCTTCTCCATTAGCTTTTGATATCTCCGAACAAAAACGACACTCAGTGAGAGTGTTTTTAGTGGTTTGATATAGTTGAGTCATTTTATTAATAGTCGGAGCATTTTGCTCCCTTATTTATATCTTGCTTCTATTATTTGGACTGACATAGCCAGTTTTTTGCATTAGAGCGGGTTCATTTATGATTGAATGTGATGTATTAATTTGAACTGGAACACGCCACTACTAGCTTAGGTTGACGTAGGAAACCAAAAAATAATAAGATTTTTTTTGTTTATCCAGCCGATAAACTGCGCTAACAGTTCGTTCTACAAGGGAATAATTTTTTAGGCATCTCATGGCAGAAGGAGTATTTTAACAAAATCATTTTTTAGTGAATTTTTTTATATTTACTACAAGTTATGCCAACGCTTTTCATCTCAAAAACAGGGTTTCTGTCAGACATAGAAAACGTTTGCACAACATTCTGCCGGAAAGCTCTGCGTTAACAAAACTTACGGTATGGTCTGATTGCTACATCAAACTAAATAAAAAAAATTCTCATTTAATTCTAAATGAAAAGAATTATTATTGAATTATTAAAAAATTATATATAAATATTTTTAATTTGTAAAGTCTTTATTAAATTTGTAAAATTTTTTATTATAAAGAATATAAATCACACTTTTTGTTTGGCCTTGCGCCCCATTGGTATACACATTGGCGTCCCAGTTACAGGATCTTGAATAATTTGAGATTCCAGGCCAAATACTAAGCGAACCATTCCCACGGTCATCACTTGATCTGGAGTCCCCTGAGTTACAATTTGGCCATCTCGTAGCACAATCAAATTATCCCCATATCTACAAGCTTGATTCAGATCGTGCAAAACCATAACTATTGTTCGCCCTTGAGAATCATTCAAATCGTATAGCAAATCCAGAAGTTCAATCTGGTAAGCTAAGTCCAAAAAAGTAGTTGGTTCGTCCAACAATAAAATTTCTGTATCCTGAGCTAAAGCCATAGCAACCCAAGCTCGTTGCCTTTGACCTCCAGACAGAGAATCCAGCGATCGCCCTGCCAACTCTAAAAGTCCTGTCGTTACTAAAGCTTCTTGAGTTATTTTATCATCATCAATAGACCATTGTTGTAACCAATTTTGATGAGGATACCTACCCTGAGCTACTAACTCTTCCACTGTCAAACCTTCTGGAGCAGTAGGACTTTGAGGCAAAATAGCCAATTGTTTTGCTACTTCCTTAGTGGATAACTTAAATATGGAATTACTCTCCAAATAAACAGTACCGCTAATAGGTTTAAGCAATCTTGCCAAACTTTTGAGTAAAGTTGATTTGCCACAACCATTAGGACCGACTATTACAGTAATCTTACCTCTAGGAATTGCTAAATCTAAATTCAGGATAATAGGTTTTCCATTGTTATAAGCAACAGTTAGCTTTCGAGTAGTTAAAATACTTTTTGTTTTTTCCGATATCAAATCTGGTAGCATTGGTGTTATTTAATCTTCAAGATAAAAGTTTATATTGTAGCGGAGAATGGGTAATGGAAATAGCCATTCTATTTTTTCAGGAATGGTAAACGGAGTCGCTCTGAGTCGATTATTTTTGGCTCCGATACAATAAATAAAGAAAATAAGGCGCACCAATTATGGCAGTAATTATGCCACAAGGAATTTCTGTTGGAGCAACTAAGACTCTGCCAATTAAATCTGACAAGATAACAACAAATCCACCAATGATAGCAGCAGTCGGAATTAGACCTTCATGAGAATTTCCTACCAACTGCCTACCTAAATGTGGTGCAATAAATCCAACAAATGCTATGGCTCCTGCCGTTGCTACACAAGCAGCAGCTAAAGCAACACTTGTCAACCATAGCAAACTACGTCGCCAGTCAAGCGCCACACCTAAACCTCTAGCTACTTCCTCTCCTAAAAATAGGGCATTGAGGTCTTTTGCCAGGAAAAATGCTAATGGTAAAAATATTAATAACCAGGGTAGTAAGGGCCAAATATATTCCCAACTACGACCGTTTACGCTACCTGTAATCCAAATTAAAGCTTGAGAAACATTATTGATTTCGCCGAATGTCACCATGATAGAAGTTAAGGCAGCAGCTATGGTATTTAAACCAATACCAATCAAAACTAAATACATAGTCGAGTTCCTTTTTTCCCAAGCAAGTAGGTAAATGAGAAGCGAAATAGCGATCGCTCCACCAAAGGCAGAAATAGGTATTGCAAATAGAGGAGCATTTGGTAACAGTACAATTACCACCACAGCAGCTAAGCTTGCTCCAGCATTTACACCTATAATGCTCGGAGTTGCCAAAGGATTACGGATTAAGCTTTGCAAAATTGTTCCCGATACTGCTAATCCCATACCTACAGCTACTGCTACTAATGCTCGTGGTAAACGTAGGTTATTGACAATAAATGAATAATCTGTATTGCCTGTTTCCCAACCAATTATGGTTTTGAATACATCTAGTAGTGGTATTGGATATTCACCGACACTCACATTTAAGATCATAGTTACCAAGGTTAATGCTACCAAGACCAACAAAACAATTGGTACTCGTCGCTCCACGCGCCATGAGATGGGAAATTGTTGAGGGCGGATAACTAACCAGCGTTCTTTCATCTCTTAATCTTTGATAAAGCTAAATATATAAAAAAAGGACCTCCGATTAAGGATGTCATTATTCCTACAGGAATTTCAATAGGTTTTAGTAACAGACGAGCAGCAATATCAGCTAAAAGTAATAAAATGCTACCCAAAATTGCAGCGTAAGGGATAATCCAACGATAATCAATGCCAACTAAAAGGCGGGTAATGTGAGGAACTACTAATCCAATAAAACCAATGGCACCTGCTATTGATACGGAGCATCCTGCTAAAATCACTACACAGATAGTTGCACCAACTTTTACCCAGGCAGTTTGTACTCCTAAACCTGTTGCTACATCTTCTCCTAATGTTAGAATAGTAATTTGTCGTGCTAAGAAAAAAGCTATGCTTAATCCTACCAAAATATAAGGAAGCACTTGCAAAAATACATTGAAGTCTTTTCCGGCAACCGATCCAGCTAACCAAAATCGAATGGTCTCAAAACTTTTTTGATCGAGAATTAGTATTGCTGTAGTTAAAGAGCTAAGAAGAGCAGTTATCGCTGCACCTGCAATAGTCAGCTTGATAGGTTGAAGGCCGCCTTTACCTAGAGACCCCAACCAATAAACTGTGAGCGCTGTTACAATTGCTCCGAAAAAGCCAACAGTAGGATAAATATTTGCTGAGGAGGAACCAAAAATAAATCCAGCGGATACTACAGCTAAAGTTGCTCCTGCATTTATTCCCAAAATTCCTGGACTAGCTAGGGGATTTTTAGTTAATCCTTGCGTGATACTACCCGCCACAGCAAGGGAAGCTCCAACTAACATTGCGATTAAGCTGCGAGGTAGTCTCAGAGTCCAGATAATTAGTTGGTTTGTGGAACCGTCGAATGCTGTAAATGTTTTGTAAACAGTTTCGAGAGGAATTTCTGCATCACCTGTAGTTATACTAATAATCAAGCAGATTATTAATACTAATATGCTTACCAGTAAACCTGCGGTTAGTAAACGCTGAGAGCGGGAGTTTTGTTTGGGTAATTGACTGACACGAGAATTTTTTTCCATTTGTTTAATTATTTTTCCAGACCGCAAGTTGTTTTTTTGTCTCCTCAAAATCTAAACACACTATTGAGAATAATTATTTATTATAAGGATGAATGTACTATAAGTATTTAACTTGAAAAATTCCTCAAAAGCCAATTTAAGGTTGATTCACTGTATTGGCCATTATATTAAATTAGTTAATTATTTTTATCAATAACTTTTTCTCATTAATTAATCCAGAAATAATTATACATTATAATGTCACTTAACCCAAATTTTGATTCCGATTCATCCCCATCTAGACCACAGCTATTTTTAAAATGGCTGCCTTGGTTATTACTAATATTATCATTGGGAGTAACATGGGTTGTCTGGCAAAGAACTGATAGAGTTTCTGTTAGTTCAACAGAGCTATCAACAGACTATGCAGAAAGGGAACTAGAAAAAATAAAGGAACAAAAGTCGATACTTATATTGGCGAATGGTTTAACTATTAGTTGTCTTTTGTTTGGTTTAACTTGGTCTATCACTACTACTGAATATCGAGCTAAAGCAATAGCTAGAGGAATGAACCACGAGTTATCTCATAAAGAACAGCAGTTACGAAGTATTATTACAAATGCTCCTGTTCTTTTGTTTACCCTTGATTGTCATGGTATATTTACCTTATTTGAAGGTAAAAATGTCAAACTAACAAGTCAAAAATTAGATGGAATATTAGGACTATCTATTTATGATGTCTACCGATACCAACCTCAACTTTTAGAAGCTAATAATTGTGCTTTGAGAGGAGAAAATGCTCAGGCAATTGCTCAGTTTGGGGACTTAACTTTTAATACTAGATGGTCTCCTTTAAAAGGAGAAAATGATGTAATATTTGGTGTGATTGCTGTTGCTACTAATATTACAGAACGTGAGAAACTGATAACTGCTCTACAAAAATCAGAAGCTAAATCAAGAGAAAAAGCAGAAAAACTACAACAAACTTTAAATGAACTTCTTGAGACTCAAAGTCAATTAATTCAGGCGGAAAAACTATCTAGTTTAGGTTATTTAGTAGCTGGTATTGCCCATGAAGTTAATAATCCTATTAATTTTCTTCAAGGTAACTTATACTACACAAATAATTATGCTCAAGGCTTACTAGAATTAATTAATTTATATCAACAAAATTTTCCAATTCCAGGAGTAGAAATATCACAAAAGATAGATGATTTAGAATTAGATTTTATTATAGAAGATTTACCTAAAATATTAAATTCCATGAATATAGCAACTGAACGTATCTCTGAATTGGTTAAGTCTTTGAAAAACTTTTCTCGCCTTGATGAAGCAGATATGAAACCAGTAGATATTCATTCTGGTCTTGATAGCACTTTGTTGATTTTAAATCATAGATTGAAAGAAAAGCAAAATTGTCCAACTATTCAAGTAAAAAAAGAGTATGGTAATTTACCTGAAGTTGAGTGTTATCCCGGTCAGTTAAATCAGGTATTTATGAATATTTTAGTAAATGGAATTGATGCTTTAGAAGAATCTGTATCTAAAGGAAAAAACTCTAATCCTGAAATTATAATTTTTACGGAATTAGGAAATGAAAAAATTGTCAGAATTAGAATAAAAGATAATGGACCTGGGATACCAGAAAATATTAAAAATAAATTATTTGACCCTTTTTTTACTACAAAACCTACTGGCAAAGGAACAGGTTTAGGATTGTCAATTAGTTATAACATAGTAGTAGAAAAGCATAAGGGTTTATTAAAATTTGTTTCTAGTCCGTTACAAGGAACTGAGTTTATGATTGAAATTCCTATTTTTCAAAGAAATTTAGAAGCTGGTAGAAGTAGTCAATAGTCAGTAGTTAGTAGTCAGCTATATAGAGCTTATTATTATCATTTTTTACGAAGAAAACATCATCTTTTGTCTCAAATTAAACTAAATGTAATTATTACTGCTTAATTTTTCCCTCAACCCAAGTTCCTTCAACTTTGGTACCATCAGCAAAAATATAGACTCCTTCACCATGTTTTTTGCCATTTTTAAATTCCCCTTCATAGCTTTCGCCATCAGCATATTGGCAAACAACATTACCATTAAAGTTACCGTTTTTTAATTCGCCTTCACAGCGATCGCCATTGGTAAAACTATAGACTCCCCTACCATCCATCTTGCCATTCCTAAATTCTCCCTCATAACTATTGCCATCGGCAAAATTCAGAAGTCCTTGACCCTCGGGTTCTCCATTCTTAAATTCTCCATCATAGCGGTTGCCATTAGCATATTCTCGCAGACCTTTGCCATGAAATTTACCATCTTGGAATCCTCCATCATAGCGACCACCTGCTGCAAATATATATACCCCTGTACCATTGTATTTACCATTAGCAAATTCTCCTTCGTAGCGATCGCCGTTGGCTAAATTATAAACTCCTTTTCCATCCCTCTGACCATTACGCAACTGTCCTTCATATTTGTTACCTGTAGAATATTCACAGTAACCAGTGCTATTCAATTTTCCATTTGTCACCTCTCCTTCACAACGGTCGCCTTTAGCAGTAATAAACGCACCTTTGCCACTAGGTTGACCTGCTTTAAAATCTCCCTCATAACGGGCACCACTAGCAGAAACGAAAGTACCTTTACCGTCTAACTTACCATTCAATACTTCTCCCTCATAGCGATCGCCATTGGCAAATTCCCAAACCCCAGTGCCATTAAATTCACCATCTCTAAATTCTCCCTGATAACGACCCCCATCAGCAAAAGTATATGTTCCTTTACCATCTGGTTTACCATCAACAAAGTTCCCTTCATAGCTAGCACCATCAGGATATTTGCAGACTCCCTGACCATTTAATTTACCATTTTGGACTGTTCCATCACAGCTAGTACCATCAGCAGAAGTAACTTGTTCAGCAATAGCTAGCTGTGGTAAGATAACCAAACTTGTGACATAGCAACTAGAAGCTGCCAAAATAATTCCTAATTTTTTTTTGATTGAATTTATCATTTTAATGTTAATAAATTGGATTTTCATAACTGAATTTTTTTAGTAATTTATCTACTGACTACTGACTATTGACTACTCAAACAATCATCTCAACTGAAATTTGAGCGTAACTAGAACTCCTAGTTTTCCTCCATCCTTTGGGTCTAACTTCCATTCTTTTACTGCTTCCATTGCAGCTTCATCTAATATGGAATGACCGCTAGATTTTTCTATGTAAACATTAGTTACATTACCGTCAAAATCAATATCAATTCTTAACTTGGGGTTTCCCTCTAATCCTTCCTCCCTAGCTAAACTAGGATAATCAGGTTGAGGACAATCAATGCAAGATACACCACCGGAACCATCACTAGAACCATCACTAGAACCGGAACCAGAACCAGAACTAGGTTTTGTAGGTCTCTCTCTTGAACCACCAAAACCTTGTAAAGGCGACCCCACTGCTGCTAGTTCCCCACTACCAGGGTTGCCCGAATTTCTGCCAGTACCATCTTCAAAGTTACCAGGACCACTCAAAGCATCTCCAATACCTGAATTTGACTGACCGCTGGCAGTAGGTTGAGTTCCTACTTCTCCTGGTAATGAAGGACGAGAACCTTCTCCTGTATTATCAGAACTTAGGGGCGATCCAAATTGACTATTGCTATTACCAGGGTTAGCAGAATTTGTAGCTACATCTCCAAAACTACTTTCTTCGCTGAGGGAACTACCAATATTTGAGTTAGTGGGACTAACACTAGGTTGAGTTCCTACTGCTGCTGAAGGTCTTGTCGGTGCAGACCTTTCTGTCTCAATAGGACTAGATAGGGAACTTTGTGTATTACCAATATTACTCGAAACATCCTCAAAACTACTCTGTTCGCTCAGAGAACTACTCAAGTTTGAGCTAGGTTCATCAAAACTAGGTTGAGTTACTTCTGCAACTTCTGGTTGGGGAACTTCTGGAGGAATATTAGCTGCTATTGGTGCAGAAAAGGAGTCTGATGTTTCTGGAGTAGATACACTGTCTGGTTGTACCTCTGCTATAGAGTCTGGAGAAAAAGCTGCTGCTGATGGGTTTGGTTGAGCAATGGGTTCCGCAGCAACAGGTTCTGGTAATGGTTCAGGTTCTGGTAATGGTTCTAACTGTTGGGGTTGCTCAATGGGTTCCAGTGCTGTTTCTGTTGGTAGTTCGGGAGAAGAAGGTTCTACTGTTTCTGATATTGCCGTTTCCGTTGGTATTTCTGGAGGAACGATTTCCTGGGGTTGAGCAATAGCTGTTTCCAGTGGTTCTGGAGGTATAACTTCTTGCTCTTCGACTATCTCTTCTAGTTCCGGTTCCTCTACTATCTCTTCTAGTTCCGGTTCCTCTACTATCTCTTCTGGTTCCGGTTCCTCTACTATTTCTTCTGGTTCTGGTTCCTCTACTATTTCTTCTGGTTCTGGTTCCTCTACTATTTCTTCTGGTTCTTCTACAAAAATTAGTTCAATTGCATCTTCCTCTTGTTCTGGGGGTCGATCCAACATTCCAGATATTGCTAATGTGAGAACTCCTGCGTGGAGGATGGTCGAACACAACAAACCATAAATAACGAACTTTTTTACTGTTCGTCTATCTTTTTGCTGTTGTTCTATACAAGTAATTGAGAGACTCATATATCTTTAAAAAATTGATAATTTAACTTAATTTCTCCTCAAAATGTTGAAAATATAGATAGTTTATCAGCACAATAATTTACCATATAAATTAATTTTATACTTTTGAGTCAAACCAAGGTAAGTTATTAAATAATAATTGTTACCTACTTTGGTTTCTTAGTGGCGATCGCTAGTTTTACTTCATCTATTTTTCGCAGTTGATCCATAACTCCTACTACATCACCATGGTCTACCTCTTCATCAGCTTTTATGGTAACTATAGATGTTTGATTTGGTAGGACAAGTTGGCGTACTGCTTTTTCCAAAGCATCTACTTCTATAAGTTCGCGATTGAGAAATACTTTCCCGGCTTCGTCGATAGTTACAGTTATTTGTTCAGTTCGTTGAAGTTGAGATGTAGCAGCTTTTGGTAAATTAACTGGTAAACCCTCCGAACGGGTTAAAAATAAGGTAGAAATGATAAAAAATGCCAATATAGAGAATATCACATCAATCATTGGCAATATATTTATCTGGGGTGCTACATCTAGATCGTCATCAATTAAACGCATGATTTAGTACTTTTAATCTCTTAGTTATTTATATTATTTTTTGCTGAAAATATTTATTTTTTTAAGTTCTAAATTTGGATACTTCTAAGGATTTATTGAGAGTAGGTTTAAAGTTAAATTCTCCTCTTTCATAATGAATACGATAGAGAAGTTCAAGCTGACCGCCGTACTCTTGAATCAAAGCCATTTGTCGTTTATAAAATCCCCGAAACATATTGCTAAATACTAGGGTGAAAATAGCTACTACTAATCCTAATACCGTTGATGCTAAAGCTTCACTAATACCACCCGTTACTCCAGCACTACTACTACCACCAACATCTCCTATATTTAAGGAAGCAAAAGAAGTAATTAATCCTAAAACAGTTCCTAACAAACCAAGTAGAGGAGCAACGTTAATAATAGTGTCAAATATCGTGTTAAAACGACGGAGAGTAGGAAGTTCTGCTGAGGAAGCACTTTCTAAAGCTAGGCGCATTTCATCTGGAGTCGGTTTCTCTAGTTCTAAAGCTTCTAGAAAAATTCGAGGGATGGGTAAGTCAGCGTTTTTCTGAAGTATGCTTAGAGCAGTATAAGCATCTGTTCTATATGTTTTCAGTACCTTTTGCACTACTAAACTTTGCCGTTGCAAAACTTTAAACCAAAATACACCACGCTCTATCACTAGAGCGATCGCTACAAGGGAAAATAGCAATAGTGGCCAGGCGACAATGCCTGCATTCGTAATAAATTGACTAATTTGCATTACATTTATAATTCAGTAGTAGTTATGGACAAAACCTAAATTAAATTTAGTTTTATATAGATTTGCTAATAAATCCGAATTTATTTTAATAATTTTTTTGTAAGTTTTGAGGATACATAGAATAATCTTAATATTTGTTCAAATTTTACTAAAATCATTAAAAATCTTTATTGCAATTTATTAGCATATATGTTGGAGATAAGAACTGCAACTAAAGCCAATTAAGAGTGACAAAAATAACATAATGAGAACAAATGAATGATATTTGTCTAGCCTATTTGCTGCTATAAAGTAAATTGTGGTTTAGTGTCTATCTCTTCTACTGACTGCTAACTATTGTGGTCTGGCAGTATAAATTCCACATTCCTTAGATTATGGAAACGATATCCACATAAACAGATGACTATACCTAAGCCAGAAAATAGCGGATTTTGTAATGCCATACCAGCACCAGCACCAGTACCAAATAAACCACCAAAGATGTTAGCTAACGAACCACCTGTTTTCATAGCAGGTTCAAATATGTTGTCATCCAAAGGACCGCTAATTCCCAAACCCAATGGAGTAGTTATTTGAGCTATGAGAAAACGAGAAGCAAAAATTCTTCCTTGAATACCAGGTTCCACTTTAGAAAGCCAAATTGCTTGATTGCAACTACCCAACCAAGGCATAAAAAAACCACCAGAAGTAGCTGTTACAATCCAAATTAAAGGATCTCGTGCTAGACTCAAGAGGATTTTGGCAAATTCTGTCACTCCAGTACCTATCAACATTCCATGAATTCGTAACTTTAGTCCACCCCAAATACTAAATATCATCGCACCTATTGAAGCACCGACTCCAAAAGCAATGTTGACACTTGCAAGTATCTCAGGGTTGTTATTAGTTCGAGCTAGAATCATAGAAGAGAAAACTGCCATTCCGACTTTATCTACAAAATTAGTGGTTAGCAGAAATGTAAGGAGAGCTAATAAACTTTGATTTAAACTGTTTCTTAAGAAAGTTTAATAGTTTTTTTCTTAAAAATTACTTTTTTTTTGAAAAAAATCCGTTTAAGGCAATAATTCCGTTTAAGGCAAGATTTATTTTTATTATTTCTTTATAATTTAATTGAAAATCAAATTTTAATTGAGCACTTTTAGAGTATATAAAAAAGAAGTGAATTTATAAGTATAAATATTGTTTAATATTAATTAAATAATATTTGTTTATAACTATTGCCAACTTGAGGTAAAGTCGTTAGCATACTAAAGCAAGGTTACTTGAGAAGTAATTTCAATAACTGATGTGTAGCAATGGTAGATGGGGGGTAAAACATCTACTAAATCTTAACAATAAAAAATTTTAATATTACCCAATAAGTAACTCTTCTTTAACTATTGATAAATAAATCGGTAGATCTAATGCTGCTTTACCATTAGTCAATGTAGATAACAAGTAGTTAGGTATTAAAATTTGTCACCATTTAACAAAATGTGAATACCTCCTCAACTCCTTGGAGTAATTTAGAGTTAGTTTATAAATTTTAATTAGACTTGTCGCTTTATAACTTAAAAATTACCCAAAAGCCTTGTTATGTAAGGATTGTAGCTATTGGATAGCAAAAATGCTGTGAATTATTGCTCTGTCTAGGTTAGAGTAATTTTTTCCCTTTATTTAGCTACAACTCTATTATAGTAAAGCTTTTTCCTGTCTACATTAACTGTAATAGAAATCAGTTATAAATGAGAAAAATATTAATTAGGCTTAACCTATCTTGGTATGTCTGAAAGCAAAGTATATCTAGGAATGTCACTTAGATCGCTGTGATGAACAAATAAAGCTAGCTGACAAAGCCGGGTAAATTTAAATTTAGTTGCTTATTACAATTGCAAAAGTTAGGCATTGGTGAATGCGTAATGCTTTTGTTTCAAATATCTATCTATGAAAAAAAACTATAATTGTACCATTCATAAATATTTAATGGCATTACCTAATCACCAACCCCAAAAGTTAGGCTGAAATAGCTGCTAATACTTTATTGCATACTTCATCCAAGAAAGCATTAGAAAAAAATTAACTCTCAAATTAATTAGTTAGGATAAATTAATGCTAGACAAGATCAATCGTTATGCTCATGGGTTTGTAGCTGTACCAGTGATTTGTGCCTGTTCAGAAGCAGGGGTATTCGAGTTACTAGCACAGAAAAAAGCACTGAAATTAGAAGAAATAGTAGAGGAGTTAGGAGCAAATAGTGGACATCTAATGGTAGCTCTACGACTGCTAGAGTCACTATCATTCCTGTATCGCTCTGAATCAGAAGCATACACATTAACAGAAGAAAGTCAACAACATCAAATCATCCCAAAAGCTCTGATGAGCTTATATAAATATCCATTTGAGTCTTATGTAAAAGGAGAAGTAGAAGCAGAAATCAGCAATTGGATTAAATATTCATCCCGGAGATGGGATACAGAAAACTCTTTACTTAGTGATTTATTGGATGGGGTATTAGTTATTCCTCTGTTACTAGAACTTAAGAAACAAAATTTACTGGATGAATCAAAGAAATTATTCAACACATTAACAAATTCACTCCAACAAGAATTATCTAAACTATTCATCAATTTAGGATGGGCAGAAGAAAAAACAGAAGGGCTATATTTAACAGATATAGGTAAGTTTATGCGTGACAGATCCTTAATTTTAGGAACAACAGCATCTTATGCCCCTATGTTATTACAAATGAAAGAATTGCTATTCGGAAATCCTCAGCAAGTATTTCAAAGAGATCAAACTGAAAACGAAAGACACGTAAATAGAGTATTAAATGTAGTAGCAAGTGGTTTTCAACACGAAAAGTTTTTTGCCGACACAGATAAAATAATCCTATCTATATTTAATCAACAGCCAATAGAAGAGCAACCAAGCTATATAGTAGATATGGGTTGTGGGGATGGAACGCTCCTAAAACGAGTATATAAAATCATCAAAGAATTCTCTGCTAGAGGAAAAGTCTTAACAGAGCATCCGATTGTGATGGTAGGAGCAGACTACAACCAAGAAGCATTAGATGTTACAGATAAAAATTTAGGAGAGATTCCCCATCTAATCATTCCAGGAGATATAGGAGCACCAGAAAAGTTATTAGAGAAATTCAAAGTACAAGGAATAGAGGCAGAAAAAGTATTACATATTCGTTCGTTCCTAGACCATGATCGACCATTTATAGCTCCCAAAGACACAGAAAAATCCCAAGTCCGGTCTGAACTAGATTATCAAGTAGTAGATGTAGATCCAGAAGGAAAACTTATACCACCTCACATAGCAGTACAAAGTTTAGTAGAACATCTAGAAAGATGGTCATCAATAATAACCAGACATGGACTATTACTCTTAGAAGTACACAGTTTAACACCAGCAGTAGTCCAAAAATATATTGATGAAAGTGAATCTCTACATTTTGATGCCTATCATGCCTTCTCAATGCAACATTTAGTAGAAGCAGATGTATTCTTGATGGCAGGAGCAGAGGTAGGTTTATTCTCCAAGAAAGCAGCTTTTCGCAAGTATCCAAAAATGTTGCCATTGACTCGCATCACAGTCAATCATTTTGAAAAGCGTGAATATCAGATCCGGTATGCAACTGTCAAGGATATACCTAATCTGTTAAACTGTGCCACAATTAATCAACCTGGGAGCGAATCCTGGTTTGAAGTTTTATTGAAACAAGATCCAACAGCACATTTAGTGTTAGAAAGTCAAGGTGATTTAGTAGCTGCAATCTTAACAGAAGCTAACTATTCGACTGAGGTACTAGAAGTTCGTGAGTTTTTAGTAGGGACTACTGTAGAAAATTGGCAAGTATTAGCAAAAGACTTACTAGAATTTGTGGAGCAGTGGGCAATAGTTAAACCAGGAATCCAAGAAATAGATGGGTTATTAAAATACCACGAAGCCATCTCAAGCTTGACAAACTCAAAGTGGCATCAATCCTCAGTTTTAAGCAAAAAGCTCACAGAAAAAGTAGCCCTACATCAATTAGCGACATTAGAGCTATGTGATTTAATGGCTCCAGAATATGAGCTAGAAGCTTTTGCAGCACGTTGGCTTTTGCGTGTTTTTCAAGATATGGGAGTATTCCTCAGAGAGGGTGAATTTTATCTAGAGTCTGAGTTGATATCCAAGCTAAAAATCTCATCACGTTACCAGAGACTTTTCAATGCTTTGTTGCAAATTTTGCAGAAGCGTGGTATTGTCAAAGTCGAAAAAGGTAGAGTGTGGACATTAGCAAGATGCCAGAGTTTTGCGATAAAAGATGTTGCGTCTGATGTTGCTGCTTTTCATAAGTATTTTTCAGAAAAATATCCCGCTCATTCATCCTGGTTAACAGTAGTAAAAAGGTGCTTAGACAAATATCCATTGATTCTACGTGGAGAAGTAGATGTCAATGAAGTAGTATTTACTGATGGGGATATGGAGCTATTTGCTGGACTATTCCTAGGGCATCGTGTGGCTGACTACTTTAATGAATTGCTAGCAGATGGGGTTTGCTGGGAAGTAGAACAACGTTTGTTAGAAAATAGGGATGGACTTATTCGGATATTGGAGATTGGAGCAGGAACCGGCGGTGTGACAGGAATATTACTAGAAAAGCTAGCTCCTTATGGAGAGAAAATTGAATTCTGGTTTACTGATATTTCTAGCACTTTTACACGTTATGGCGAGACTAAATTTAAGCAGTATCCTTGGGTAAAATATGAAATATTTGACGTAGAAAAATCTCTTGATGTTCAGGGAATAAAAGCTGAAAGTTTTGATGTGGTAATTGCCAATAATGTACTCCATAGCACAAAATTAATTCATCAAACCTTAAAGAACAATAACTCACTATTAAATACAGGGGGGTTATTGGCATTACTAGAGTTTACTCAACCAATTGATGTTCTTTTATACTTTGGAGGGTTCCTGCAAGGATTTTGGTTGTTTGAAGATCCTGAAAACCGATTAGAAGTTGGTTGTTTACTGAGCATACCACTCTGGCAAAAAGTTCTCAGTGATTGTGGGTTTGATGAAATAATACCATTGGGATTACCCTGCGAGATGCACGATCTTTCTAAGGCGAGAGAGTCTGTTATATTTGCTCGAAAACATCAATTGCAGGCAATAGAATCTTCTGAGGAAATCCCACAAAATTTAACGGAAAATGGGAAGTATAGTCAGACAGAAATAAATTCTCCTAGTATCAGTTCAGTAGAAAGTTCATCCAAATTAGAAATATTTGAACTCGAATGTCGAAAATTATTAAAAACTCTACTGGGTGTTGAACGAATGGAGAGCTTGTCTGGTGATACACCACTAATGGAATCAGGAATGGATTCATTGGAATTGTTAGAGTTTCGTGCTGTTCTAGAAAGAAAGTTTGGGATTAAATTAAAATCTACCTTCTTTTTTAGTTACAAAACTTTAATAGAGGTAGCAGAGTATCTTTCAGAAAAGGATAGTCAGACAGAAATTGATTCTCCTAGTATCAGTTCAGAAGAAAGTTCATCCAAATTAGAAATATTTGAACTCGAATGTCGAAAATTATTAAAAACTCTACTGGGTGTTGAACGAATGGAGAGCTTGTCTGGTGATACACCACTAATGGAATCAGGAATGGATTCACTAGAATTGTTAGAGTTTCGTGCTGTTCTAGAAAGAAAGTTTGGGATTAAATTAAAGTCTACCTTCTTTTTTAGTTACAAAACTTTAATAGCTGTAGCAGAGTATCTTTCAGAACGGGAAGATATTAATTTGAGTTAATAGGACTAGGACTGAAAAAAACAATTTACGATCTAAGGTAAAATTAAAATGGATTCTAATCAGGGTAGTTTACTAACAAGAATAGCGATTGTAGGTGTGTCTTGCCGTTTTCCTGGAGCAGATACTCAAGAAGAATTTTGGCAGCTACTGAAGGAAGGTCGTAACTCAATGCAGAATCTTCCTTCAGAGCGTTGGGGAAATCTATTTAATTCTATGAGTTCGGAAATAGATTTATCTACTCAACGTGGTGGTTTTTTGACAGATATAGATTTGTTTGACTCATCCTTTTTTAGAATTAATCCCAAGGAAGCGCAGTTAATGGACCCGCAACAAAGGTTGTTGCTGGAATTATCTTGGGAAGCAATGGAAGATGCAGGATATGCAAGCGATACATTAAAGGGTAAATCAGTAGGGGTTTATGTAGGAGTTTGTCACTACGACTACAGGAGTTTATTAGAAAAAGGTTTGGATACAGCCGAAATAGCTCAAATCGCTACTGGTACAGCTCCAGCAACTTTTGCTAATCGCCTTTCTTATTTTTATGATTTTCATGGTCCTAGCTTGACTGTTGATACAGCTTGTTCCAGCTCTTTGGTAGCCTTGTCTGAAGCGGTAAATGCCATACGTCGCGGCCAGTGTCAAACAGCGTTGGTAGGAGGTGTGAATTTAATCTGCTCTCCTGTGAATAGCCAAGTTTATACTGCGGCGGGTATGTTATCTCCCGATGGAGTATGCAGAGTGTTTGATGCGGGCGCTAATGGGTTTGTTAGGGGAGAAGGAGGGGCTGTAGTTGTACTTAAAGATTATCAAAAAGCGCTGAGGGATGGCGATCATATTTATGGGGTTGTTCGCAGTGTAGCGGTGAATCATGGAGGGCAAGCAAGTTCATTTACTGCACCAAATCCCCAAGCTCAGGCAGAATTGTTGGAAGAGGCTTATCAAGAAGCTAATATTGATATAGAGTCAGTAAGTTATATTGAAGCACATGGTACGGGCACATCACTGGGAGATCCAATTGAAGTTGAGGCTTTAAATGAAGCGTTTAAACGTTTGAGTTCAAGTGGGAAGTTGCCTGCTAATAGTTGTGGTTTGGGTTCGGTTAAAACAAATATTGGTCACTTGGAAGGCGCAGCAGGTATGGCTGGACTAATCAAAGTTCTGCTGTGCATGAGGTATGCAACTCTGCCATCTTCATTAAATTATCAGCAACTTAATCCTGAGATTGAATTAAAAGAAGGTCCGTTTTTTGTGGTGGACAAGCTTCAATCTTGGGAAGTAAAAGTTGATGGGGCGGGAAAACCTTATCCACTGAGGGCAGGGTTAAGTAGCTTTGGTTTTGGTGGCACAAATGCTCATGTAGTTCTTGAGGAAGGAATAAATAAGAAGGAAGAAAGAAGAGGGGGTCAGAAACCTTCAGTTCATCTATTAACTCTTTCAGCTAAAACAGAAACAGCTCTTGGGGAGTTGGTGAGTCGTTATCAAAAATATTTAAACAGTAATCCGGAATCAAACTTAGGAGATATTTGTTACAGTGCTAATACTGGGCGAGTCGATTTTAACCATCGAGTAGCAGCGATCGCCTCGAATAAACAGGAGTTGGCAGAAAAGCTGAAGGAATACCAAGGTGGGGAATTAACAGCAGGAGTATTAACAGGGGAACTTCCTGAGGGCACAAGAAGGGTAAAAGTAGGTTTCTTATTCACAGGTCAAGGTTCCCAGTATGTGAATATGGGTCAACAACTGTATCAAACACAGCCTGTTTTCTGTGAAGTGTTGGATAGGTGTGATGCAATACTAAGTTCGGAGATGGAATTTTCTTTATTAGATGTTTTATATAATAAAGATTCATCTCTACTAAACCAAACAGCTTACACTCAGCCAGCTCTGTTTGCAATAGAATATGCCCTATATAAATTATGGGAATCTTGGGGAATTAAACCTAGTATAGTAATGGGCCACAGTGTGGGAGAATATGTCGCTGCAACTGTAGCCGGAGTATTTAATCTTGAAGATGGTTTGAGATTAATAGCTGCTAGGGGCAGGTTGATGCAACAGTTACCTTCAGGTGGAGAAATGGTTTCTGTGATGGCTTCAGAATCTACAGTGAGCCGACTCCTGGAACCTTATCAAGAAATAGCGATTGCAGCCATAAATGGACCAGAAAGCACGGTTATTTCTGGGGAGTCTGTGGCAGTAACAGCTGTAGTAAGTAGCCTGGAAGCAAAAGGAATCAAAACCAAAAAACTAGAAGTATCTCATGCTTTCCATTCACCATTAATGGAACCAATGTTAGCAGAGTTTGAAGCTGTAGCTAATAAACTAACCTACAATCAACCTCAAATACCTATTATATCTAATGTGACAGGGACAAAAGCCGATGGTAGTATTGCTTCCCCTCAATACTGGGTTAATCATGTCCGTCAACCAGTCCGCTTCGCCGAAGGAATGAAAACGCTACATGAACAAGGGTATGAAATATTTATAGAGGTTGGACCGAAACCAGTATTATTAGGTATGGGCAAGCAATGTTTGCCAGAAGATCTAGGTGTCTGGTTGCCATCATTGCGGCCTGGAGTGGATGAGTGGCAACAAATGCTATTGAGTTTAGGAAATTTGTATGTAAAAGGAGCCAAAATAGATTGGTTAGGGTTTAACCAAGATTATACTCCTCAGAAAGTAGCATTGCCGACTTATCCGTTCCAACGAGAAAGACATTGGATAGAAACCAAGGTAAATCATAAAAATGTATGGAGAGAAAACTTTCAAAAACAAGATAGTCATCCACTATTAGGTGACAAAATAAAATTTGCTGGGAAACAAAAAATCTTTGTTTTTGAATCTTATCTAGGGAGAAAAAATCCACCTTACCTGAGTGATCATCAAGTATTCGATGAAGTTCTCTTCCCAACTACAGCCTATTTAGAAATGGCTACGGCAGCAGGCAAAAATATTTTTAATAATAGCCAAGTCAAAGTAACGGATTTAGTTATAGGAAAAGGCTTAATTTTGCCGGAGGCAGAACTCAAGATAGTACAAATAGTACTTACCTCTGTAGAAAACAATAGCTATAAATTTGAAATATTTAGCACATCAGAAGAAGGTTTAGATACTTCAGAATGGATATTCCATGCAGAAGGAAAATTAGCTCTGGACTCTAGCACTGAAAGCAAAACAATAGACTTAGAAAAATACCAGAAAGAGTGTAGTCAGGCTATAGAAATATCAGCGCATTATCAAAAATCTCAGCAACTGGGAATTTACTATGGAAGTAGTTTCCAAGGAATCAAACAGTTGTGGAAAACTGATGCACAAGCGATAGCGGAAATTGCCTTACCCCAAGAAATAGCAGCAGAATTAACTAATTATAATATACATCCAGCTTTACTAGATGCAGCATTGCAGGTAACCTTAGATATACTCCCAGAAACAACAAATGGAAATCAAGCTACTTATCTGCCAGTAGGGGTAGAAAAATTTAAGATATATGGTATAGTAGGAGCTTCTCTGTGGGCACACGCATCAATAGCAAAGGAAGAAAATAGGTCTAGTGTGATTGGCGGAGAAATCTGGAAAGCTAATGTAATCCTTAGTAATCAAGCGGGAGAAATCATTGCCAAAGTAGAAGGATTACAATTTAGAAAAGCCAATGCTGAAAACCTATTAGGCAAGCGAGAATCAATTACTAAGTGGATGTATGAAGTAGAATGGAGAGCCAAAGGTCGTTTAGGCCAGCTACCAGCACCAGATTATCTACATTCACCAAAAGAAATTGAACGCCAACTACAGCCAGTAGTCAGTGAACTTATAGCTCAGAAAGACTTAGATAGCCATGGGGAAATATCTCGTCACTTAGAGAAATTAAGTTTTGGGTATGTATTACAGGCAATAAAAGAAATCAAAGGTTCTTTTGAGATAGGAGATATATTCAATGGGGAGAATGAAGCTCAACGTTTAGGAATAGTCCCTAGTCAACAGAGACTTTTCAAACGAATGCTACAAATGTTGGCAGATCGCGGAATACTCAAAGCAATTTCTGAGACTGATTGGCAAGTAATCGAAACTCTTGAAGGTAAGCAGATTGATAATTCTCAAGAAAAAGGTAAACAGTTAGAGATTCAATATCCAGAATCAGCAGAATTAACCTTACTAAATCGTTGTGCTTCTCAACTAAGTAGTGTATTGCGAGGTGCAATAGACCCAGTTCAGTTAGTATTTCCATCGGGAGATTTAACTACAACGAGCAAAATGTACCAAGAGTCTACTGTAGCTAAGGTGATGAACACAATAGTAGAAAAAGCGATCGCTACAGCTATAGAAAAACTCCCCAAAGCACAAGGTGTAAGATTACTGGAAATTGGAGCAGGCACAGGAAGTACAGCTGGCTACATTCTGCCCCATCTACCACCAAATAATACAGAGTATGTATTCACTGATATCGGAGCTCTGTTTACTACAAAAGCTCAAGAAAAATTTGGAGATTATGCTTTCGTAGACTATCGTAAATTAGATATAGAATTAAACCCCACAAATCAAGGATTTGAGTCACATCAATATGATGTAATTGTTGCAGCTAATGTAATCCATGCGACTAAAAGCCTCAAAGAAACATTATCCCATGTCAAACAACTGTTAGCACCAGGGGGAATGTTGGTCTTATTAGAAGTGACAACTCGTCAATGGTGGCTAGATTTCGTGTTCGGATTGTTGGACGGGTGGTGGAGATTCCAAGACACAGAATTACGACCAGATTATCCTTTGTTAAGTCGTTCCCAGTGGCCTCAAGTATTGAGTGAAAATGGTTTTAGGGAAGTAGTCATATTGCCAGAAGCGGAAGGAAGACTAGAGGCTTTGTTAGAGCAATCAGTAATAATTGCTCAAGCAACTCCAACAGAGTCATCAGTATCACAGACACCTCAGCAATGGTTGATACTAGCAGACTCTCAAGGCCGAGGTCAAAAGTTAGCTACCCAATTAGAGTCAGCAGGAGATGTTTGTACCTTAGTATTTGCAGGAGATAAATATCAAAAACTGCCATCGGGAGAATTGACACTCAACCCAGACAACCCACAAGAGTTTGAACAACTGATTACAGAAGTTGCGATCTCTATGCCAGCCTTATATGGAGTAGTGCAATGTTGGACAACAGAAATCGTAGAGGGTGAAAAAATAGAAGAAGTATCTCGATGGGGATGTGGTAGTACATTATCCTTAGTACAAGGATTAGTGAAAGTAGGGTTATCAACATCGCCACGATTATGGTTAGTGACAGCGGGCGCTCAACCAGCACCATCAAATCATCCAGTAATTCCAGGATTCGGTCAATCTTCAGTGTGGGGAATGGGGAAAGTAATTAGCTTAGAACATCCAGAATTGAACTGTGTGCGCATAGATTTAGACCCGCAAACAACCATAGAAGAGCAAGTATTAACATTATGCAGTGAAATTAAGTCTTTAGACAAAGAAGACCAAGTAGCACTGAGAGGAGATGGTCGCTATGTAGCTCGATTGGTAGCGAGTCATCATCAGCAACAGAAACAACTGGTAGTACCATCACAACCATTTAAACTAGAAATATCAGAAAAGGGTAGTTTAGATAGCTTAAGTTTAGAACCTACTAACAGGAGAGAACCAGCAGCAGGGGAAGTAGAAATTCGAGTTAGAGCCACAGGGCTGAATTTTCGTGATGTGCTGATTGCCTTAAATCTCTATCCAGGAGAGCCAGTTATGGGAGTAGATTGTGCAGGTGAAATAGTGGCAGTGGGAGCAGGAGTCAAAGATTTTCAAAAAGGTGACTTAGTGTTGGCGATGGCTATGGGTAGCTTTAGTCAATATGTAACGATTGATACCCGATATGTGGCTCTCAAACCAGAAAATTTGAGCTTAGAAGAGGCAGCATCTATTCCCGCCAACTTTTTAACAGCCCATTATGGTTTGCAGTATCTAGCCAAGATTAGAAATGGCGATCGCGTCTTAATCCATGCAGCAGCAGGTGGTACAGGCATGGCCGCAGTGCAAATAGCCCAGGCAGCAGGAGCAGAAGTTTTTGCTACCGCTAGTCCGGCTAAATGGGAAGTATTGAGGCAGATGGGAGTCAAACATATTATGAACTCCCGGACATTAGAATTTGCTGACCAGATTATGTCATTGACATCCGGTCAAGGGGTTGATATTGTATTAAACTCTCTGACATCAGGGGAATTTATCAACAAAAGTGTGGATGTGCTGAATGACCATGGTCGGTTTGTGGAACTGGCAGTACGTGATATCTGGGATGAAGCCAAAGTCAAAGAAAACAAACCAGATATGGAATACTTTCGTGTGAATCTACATACAACTTCTCTTGAGGAACCAGAATTAATTAACTCGATGTTACAGGAGTTGAGTAGTATGTTAGCCACAGGAAAACTCAAGCCACCACCGTTGACGCTATTCCCAATAGAGGAAGTAGTCAGTGCTTTCCGTTATATGCAGCAAGCCAAACACATAGGCAAAATTGTGGTCACTCAAACAGAACCAAGTCAGGATAGTACAAAAATCAGTTTCCGTGATGATACTTCCTATTTAATTACAGGAGGTATGGGAGGCTTAGGTTTACTGGTAGCTAGTTGGATGGTGTCCCAGGGAGCCAAGCACATAGTATTGATGGGACGGCGTGACCCAGATGAAACAGCTCAAAAGAAGATCAAAGAGTTAGAAACAGCAGGAGCATCAGTGGTAGTAGAAATTGCTGATGTGTCAGATAGGGAGTCGATGGAAAAGGTATTATCAAATATCAACCATTCCACTTTCCCACTAGCAGGAGTCATTCATTCAGCAGGAACCTTGTCGGATGGAGTCATACAAAATCAAACCTGGTCAAGCTTTGAGAAAGTAATGGCACCGAAAGTACAAGGAGCTTGGTATTTGCATGAATTGACTAAACAGCAGTCATTAGACTTTTTTGTACTGTTTTCTTCGGTGGCATCTTTGTTAGGAAACCCAGGACAAGCCAATCATTCAGCAGCCAATGCCTTTATGGATGGTTTAGCCCACTATCGTAGAACGATGGGATTACCGGGATTGAGTATTCATTGGGGTGCGGTGTCTCAAGTGGGAGAGGCAGCGGAACGAGGAGCAGATGTGAGGTTAAATGAGCAGGGAATGGGAATAATTCCTCCAGCTCAAGTATTAGAGTCTCTAGAACTACTGATGAGTGGTCAACCTACTATGGAAGCTAACCATGGAATAGAAGTAGGGGTAGTACCGATAGAGTGGTCAAAATGGCAAGAAAGAGTAGGAAAATGGAGGTTTTTAGCAGATTGGCAAGAAACTACACTAGAAGTCACGGAATCATCAAAGTCAGATTTTGTGTTAAAGTTGGAAGCTACAGCACCCAGTGAGCGTCGGTCGTTATTAGTGGCTCATGTGCGTCATCAGGTAGCCTTAGTATTAGGCATTAATAAACCTGAATCAATTGGATTAGAAACAGGGTTTTTTGACTTAGGTATGGATTCTTTGACTTCTGTAGAGTTGAGGAATAAGTTGCAAACTAGCTTGAAGTGTTCCCTACCTTCTACTCTAGCTTTTGACTACCCTAAAATTGGAGTTCTAGTAGATTATTTGGCTAAAGATTTACTGATTTTAGAAGAGAAGAAAGAGAATGACAGCGATACAGTTAACCGTAATTCCAATCAAAATCTTCAAATAGATAACATTGCTCAAAAACTAGCAGAAAAATTAGGAGTAAATTAGGAGGTATTTCAATGATAAGTAACCAAGAGCAAGAGTATGCACAACTGATGCAAAAAGCATTAGAAAAGATTAGTACGTTAGAGGCTGAAGTAGATAGACTTAATAATCAAGAGCAATCTGAGGCGATCGCCATAATTGGAATGGGTTGCCGTTTACCCGGAGGTGCATCTACTCCCGAAGCCTTCTGGGAACTTTTACAAAACGGAGTAGATGCAATTACTGAAGTGCCATCAGACCGATGGCCTATCGATAGATATTACGACTCTGATCCTAACGCTCCCGGTAAAATTTCTACTCGTTATGGAGGCTTTGTAGAAGGACTACAAAAGTTTGATGCTAATTTCTTTGGTATTTCTCCTAAAGAAACAATTCATCTAGACCCTCAACAGCGATTACTCCTAGAAGTGAGTTGGGAAGCGTTAGAGCGTTCGGGAATAAATCCCCAAAATCTCAAAGGAAGCTTGACAGGTGTATTTGTTGGTATTTGTAGTAACGACTATACTCAAAAAATACTAAGCCTAGGCTATGAACAAATTGATGCTTATCTAGCTACAGGAAATAACCATAGTGCAGCATCAGGACGAATATCTTACCTTCTGGGATTAAAAGGACCCAATTTAGCAGTAAACACAGCTTGCTCCTCTTCTCTAGTTAGTATCCATTTAGCCACCTCCAGTTTAAGGAATAGAGAATGTAATTTAGCTATAGCAGGAGGAGTGAATAGATTAATATCTCCAGAGTTTAGCATCAATTTTTCAAAAGCCGGAATGTTATCTCCTGATGGTCGGTGTAAAACTTTTGATGCAGCAGCAAATGGATTTGTTCGAGCTGAAGGATGTGGTATAGTTGTACTCAAACGTTTATCAGATGCAGTGGCAGCCAAGGATAATATTTTGGCAGTGATTCGTGGAAGTGCCATGAACCAAGATGGTGATACCAGTGGATTGACAGTCCCTAATGGTCCATCTCAGCAAGCAGTGATTCGTCAAGCCTTGGAGAATGGAGGAATAGACCCAGGGAGTGTAAGTTATATAGAAGCTCATGGTACAGGCACATCTTTGGGAGACCCCATAGAAGTAGGAGCAGTAGGAGAAGTATTTAAAAAGACTCACACTCAAGACAAACCTGTAATTATGGGTTCAGTGAAGACAAATATAGGTCATTTGGAAGGAGCCGCAGGGATAGCAGGTTTAATGAAAGTAGTATTGCAATTGCAACATCAACAAATAGTACCTTCGTTACATTTTCATCAACCGAACCCCTATATAAATTGGGAGGAATTACCTGTAGAAGTTTCAACTCAGATGAGGTCATGGCCAGAGGGTGGTATGTCTCGTGTGGCAGGAGTGAGTTCCTTTGGTTTTAGTGGCACTAATGCTCATGTAGTTTTAGAAGAAACTCCGCTAGAATTCAGAATTCAGAAGTCAGAAGTCAGAAGTGATAATGAAAGTGCAGTTTCTGTGCCAGAAGTAAATGATTTAGAACGTTCGCTGCATATATTAACTTTGTCAGGAAAAACCGAAACAGCTTTGAGTGATTTAGTCAAGAGTTATCAAAATTATCTACAAGCACCAAACAATAAAAATGATTTAGTTGATATATGTTATACGGCTAATACATCAAGAGCTGACTTTAACTATCGATTATCCGCCCTCGCTTCAAACCGACAAGAATTAGTAGAAAAACTGCAAGAGTACAAATCAGGAGAAATGGGACCAGGGTTGTACTCAGGAGAAGTAACAGACGACAGTATTACTCCTAAAATAGCCTGTTTATTCACAGGGCAAGGGTCTCAATATGTAAACATGGGTAGGCAGTTGTACGAAAGTGCACCCCTTTTCCGAGAAGCTATTAACAAATGCTCACAAATTCTCAGCTCTGAACTAGAAGAGTCTCTGTTGAAAATCTTGTATCAGGATGACAACTCCAAAGCATCGCTATTGAACCAAACGGGTTATACTCAACCTGCTCTGTTTGCTCTTGAATATGCCCTATATCAACTATGGAAGTCATGGGGCATAAAACCAGATGTAGTAATGGGACATAGTGTAGGAGAAATAGTAGCAGCAACAGTAGCAGGAGTATGGACTCTAGAAGAGGGTCTGAAACTAATAGCAGCCAGAGGCAGACTGATGCAACAGTTGCCATCAGGTGGAGAAATGGTATCAGTAATGGCATCAGAATCATTGGTGAGTCAATATATCACCCCTGAGAGTGAAGTAGGGATTGCAGCAATAAATGGACCAGAGAGCGTAGTCATTTCAGGAGAGTCGGTGGCAATGAAGAGCATTGTCAATCAACTAGAAGCCAAGGGAATCAAAACCAAACAACTAGAGGTATCCCACGCCTTTCATTCACGATTAATGGAACCAATGTTGTCGGAATTTGAGGCAGTGGCCAATCAACTAACATACAATCAACCTCAAATCCCAATCATCTCCAATGTTACAGGGCAAATAGCAGATAGTAGCATAGCCACAGCCTCTTACTGGGTAAATCACATTCGTCAACCAGTAAGATTTGCTCAAGGAATAGAAACATTAAGACAACAAGGATATGAAATATATCTAGAAATGGGACCAAAGCCAATATTGTTAGGAATGGCACGTCAATGTCAACCAGAGAGTGTAGTCGAATGGTTACCATCATTACGACCAGGAGTAGATGAGTGGCAACAGATGTTATCGAGCTTGGGACAGTTGTACATTAAAGGAAGCAAAATAGATTGGATAGGATTCGACTCTGATTATATTCGTCAGAAAGTAGCCCTGCCCACATATCCATTCCAACGAGAAAGATATTGGATACAGGCAAATCAACAGCGCACTCAAAGCCACCGACAAAAACAAATTCATCCATTATTAGGTCAGAAAATACCAAATGCAACTACTCAACAAATATTTCAATCATACTTAGAAGCAGACTCACCAGCCTACCTCAGTGACCACCAAGTATTTGAAAAAGTTCTCTTCCCAGCTACAGGCTACCTAGAAATAGCATACTCAGCAGCCAGAGCCATACTAAATGTAGAGGAAATAGCTATATCAGAGCTGATCATAGCTCAAGGATTAATCCTACCAGCAGGCCAAATCCAAACCATACAAACAATACTCACACCCCTAGAAAATAACCACTATAAATTCCAGATTTACAGCACAAAAGAGGCCGAAAATCAATCAACCCCCGAATGGATATTGCATACAGAAGGGAATATCCAAACCCAATCCCCATCGGCCATCAGCAAGCTTGACCTAGAAAAATACCAGAAAGCCTGTACTCAAGCCATAGATATTTCAGAACATTATCAACAATTTCAGAAAATCGGTATCAAATACGGAAATAGTTTCCAAGGTATCAAAGAACTATGGCAGGGGACAGGTCAAGCCATAGCACAAATCTGCTTACCAACGGAATTAACTCAAATCACAGAATACAACCTACATCCAGCTCTATTAGATGCAGCTTTACAAATCATAGCTTACACCATCAGCAATGACAAAAAAGGGGAGCAAACATATCTACCAATAGGTATCAGCAACTACCAACTGTATCATCCCATCCCCACTAGAGTTTGGGCTGTAGCTGAAATCACAACCACCCCTTTAACAGCAGATGTCTTCCTTGTAGACAACCAAGGAAAAATTCTCGCCGAAATTAAAGGATTAAAAGTAAGAGAAACAACAGCAGCAGCCCTATTAAAAAGCCTATCACCAAACATCAGTCATTGGTATTATCAAATCAACTGGCAACCCCAACCATTGCCACAGAGCAGTCCATCAACCAGCCAAATCAACAAATGGTTAGTATTCACAACAGAAACTAAAATCACACAAGCACTAGAAGAACAAGGTATAGAGTCAATCAGAATCACACCAGGAACAACATATCAACAACTAACACCCAAGCACTATCAAATCAATCCCCAAAACCCAGAAGAATATACTCAACTACTACAAAACCAGCCATCAATCACAGGTATCATACATCATCAATGGTGCAACCAATCGCAGTCAAAACTAGAGCTAACAGAACTACAAACAAATCCAGAACAAACCTGTAGTAGCCTGCTGCATCTAGTGCAAGCCATCATCAAAACCAAGCCTGAGACAATACCAAAACTATGTATTATCACATCTGACAGTCAAAGTGTACTTTCAGAGATAGAGGTGACAAATCCCGCATCAGGTAGTTTGTGGGGATTAGGGCAAATCATCAGCCTAGAACACCCAGAACTAAGATGTCAACGCATAGACTACGACAGCAAATCAGAACAG
>NZ_JAAHGU010000009.1:0-42491 GCF_010692685.1 Okeania sp. SIO2F5
CGCATCCTTAAAACTTTAACCTTTAGCGATCGCCTAATTTATGAAAAATACAGCTCATACAGTTACTTTTATGTTACATTATCAATATTTATGTAATATGTAAAGATGCCAGCGCTCATTGCTATAAGTGGAATAAACTTTGAATAACAAATACCAACAGGGCTTACCAAAGAGAACTCAGAAACCGGGTTTCTGATAGATGTTTGTTGTTATGACTGACGGTATAAACTGGGTTTCTTTGCATAAAGTCCTCACTAACAGATAACTACAACTACTAAATCAGGACTTACGCAAAATATAAAAGTATGCACTCTTTATGACTTATGACTTCTAACTTATGATTTCATTTCCCAAGCTGCTTGAAAGAAATCTCGTTCGCAGAGCATGGCATAACAGTAGGTTGATTCTGCTTCTTGAGTATTATCTGCGTAACTGTCTATCACTTTCTCCAGCTTTTGCGTCAAATGTTCAAATTTCTGACTGCTGTAAGTACGAATCCATTCAGAATATTGATGATCTGGGATTTCTGGTGTAGCTAAGTGTTGTCCCAAAAAAGCATAAAGTCGCATACAAGGAGTCATTGCTGCAGCGATCGCTCCAATATTATTGCTCCAAGCTGTTGCTAGCAGAAAATCTGTGTAACGCCGTGTAGAAAATCCTGGCGTAATAGTTTCTAGGTTGACTCCCCATTTTGCAGCATAGTTTTGATGTAGTTGCAATTCCTCTTTTACCCCACCTGCAAGAGTATGAAACAATTCAAATATTTTCCAATCAGGAGATTTAGCTGCAGCAATACTGTAAGCACGGGCAAATGCTCTGAGGAAAAAAGCATCTTGCCCAACATAATAGGCAAAACTTTTATGAGGCAGTGTACCGTCAGCAATTCCTTCCACAAAAGGATGAGATAAACAGACTGTTGCTAATTGTTGATTTATTTTCCATAAATTATTTGATAAGCTGTTTTGCATTGAAACCATATATCTAAATAAAATTTTTGTCACAGGGAACATGGAACAGGGAACAGGGAACAGGGAACAGGGAACAGGGAATCTAAACTCTTCTTAGCTTATCATAATTTTCCATAAATTCATTTAGTGGTATTATATTATGTTTTAGTCTAAGATTATTCAACAAATTTCAGGAATGTAGATACAGCAGATTGCAGATAGATAAGGTACAAATATAAATGGTAAAGTGAATGCAAGTGCGGGCATCTTGCCCGCGACTGGTATACCTGAATAATATGAAATATGCTGATGATTTATGGAAAAATTTATTTTAATAGAAAATTATTGTTTCTTCCCTCTTCCTCCTTCCTTTTTTTAGGAAGTTATTGTTTCTTCAATCTTCCCTCTTCCTTCTTCCTTCTTTATTCTTCATGGAAAAATTTATTTTAATAGAAAATTATTGTTTCTTCCCTCTTCCTCCTTCCTTTTTTTAGGAAGTTATTGTTTCTTCAATCTTCCCTCTTCCTTCTTCCTTCTTTATTCTTTATTCTTCATGAAAAAATCTATTTTAATAGAAAATTATTGTTTCTTCCCTCTTCCTCCTTCCTTTTTTTGAGGAAGTTATTGTTTCTTCAATCTTCCCTCTTCCTTCTTGCTTCTTTATTCTTTATTCTTCATGGAAAAATCTATTTTAATAGAAAATTATTGTTTCTTCCCTCTTCCTCCTTCCTTTTTTGAGGAAGTTATTGTTTCTTCCCTCTTCCCTCTTCCTTCTTGCTTCTTTATTCTTTATTCTTCATGGAAAAATCTATTTTAATAGGAAATTATTGTTTCTTACCTCTTCCTCCTTCCCCCTTCCTTTTTTGAGGAAATTATTGTTTCTTCCTTTTTCCTTCTTCCCCTTTCCTTCTTCCTTATTCCTTCTTCTATGAAATATTCTATAGTAATTCCTATTTATAACGAAGAGAAAAATCTCCCAGAATTATATCGGCGTATCAGTGCCATTCTGAATAGAATGGATGGAGATGTAGAATTAATTTTAATTAATGATGGGAGTCGCGATCGCTCTCTACAAATACTCCGAGAATTACATCAACAAGACTCTCGAATTTGTTACTTAAGTTTTGCCCGTAATTTCGGACATCAAATTGCTGTTACTGCTGGTTTAAATTTTGCTAGGGGGAAAGCTATTGTAGTTTTAGATGGAGATTTGCAAGACCCACCAGAATTAATTCCAGACTTAATTGAACAGTGGCGACAAGGTTATCAAGTTGTCTATGCTCAACGCACAAAAAGACATCAAGAAAGTTGGTTAAAAAAGTTGCCTGCTTTTCTATATTATCGGATTTTAAAACATTTAGCAGATGTGGATATTCCCATTGATACGGGAGATTTTTGTTTAATGGATAGATGTGTGGTAGATGTGTTGAATAAAATGCCAGAAACTAATCGTTATATTCGAGGTTTAAGAGCATGGGTTGGTTTTAAACAAACAGCAATTAAATTTGAGCGCGAACCTCGTTTTGCTGGTGATATTCAATATACTTTTGCTAAGTCTTTAGCTTTAGCAATTAATGGTTTAGTCTCTTTTTCTAAAGTACCTTTACGACTTTCTACTTATATAGGATTATTTGCTGCTTGTATTGCTTTATTGATGGCTTGTTTAGTTTTATATTGGCGGATTTTTTATCCAGATTCACCATTAACTGGTTTGGCAACAATTATCATGGCAATATTCTTTTTAGGAGCAGTACAATTAGTAAGTATTGGAATTTTAGGAGAATATATCGGACGTATTTATGAAGAAGTGAAAGGTAGACCTCTTTATACTTTATCTGAAGTGGCAGGATTTGAGGATAAGAATTAATACCATCAGGACTTACGCATACAACTCCCTTGAAAACGACATATGTAGGGGCGAATAGCATTCGCCCTCAATGGCATTTGCCCTAAATTGATGAGGGAAGCGGTTTCTTACTCATTTTTAGAGAACTGACTGAAGTATACGTGCTAACAAACGAATTCCATCAGAATTTTTCATATCTTCCCAGGAAAGTGCCCAACCTTCAGATGCTGTTATTAACGATTCATCAAGTTCTGGGTGAAACTGGGTAGTTAGTGCTTTCCGGCCGTTATCCCAATAAATACCGGTTGCTGCCACCTCACATAACGGATCGCCACTTTGAGTATGTGTTGAAGCTAAAATTTCGACACCAATGGGTGCATCCATTAGGCTTTGTAGGTCTAGTATCGAGGCCGCTTCAAGGCTGTAAGCAGTTATCGCATGGTGAATTTGCTGATAGGCCCAACATACGAACCGCATTGATTCTTCTGATACTTCGTTGCCATGAAATGCCTGAATGTGCAGATTGTTCTCGTACTGGAGTGCTACATCAATGATGGCATCAAAACGTTTTGCTACTACACGATATGCCTCCGTGATTTGAGTCGGAACATGAGGAATCTCAAGATCCCGGTAGGGGTATAAACGTGTATTAGAATGGCTAATTTCTTCATTCTTAGCAACTGCAAACGATTCATCATTCCAAGATTGGGCGACAGTACCATAACTCTTTTCGACCTTCAGGCGATTTGCCACCTCGGCAATGCGACGACTGACAGCAACAAACGCTGGTTGTTGTGATTTTTCTAGACGATCCACAGATTCACGGATTAATTCTACATGGGCCTGCGCCGTAAGCTGATGAGATAGACAAATGCCAATGAAAGGCACCTGTTTTAAGAGGAATTCAACAATCAGTTGCGTAGCATCTGAACGAGGAAATGCTGGCGAAAAAGTATCTTTTACATGAACATCCGGTTCGCCCCCTTCCAATACTATAAGTTTGGCTACCCTTGCCAGGGAAGCAAAGCGCTTTAGGTCAGAAATACCATGCTTCCAAGCGGGCACAATAAGGGTAGGTAAACCCAGTATCTGATCGACAATATAGGCCACGTTCTCTGATGCAATGACCCCAACTTTATCCTTGGGTCGTTCGCCAACATGCTCCCAGGGTTCAATAACTACAACACTTTCTGCAATTTCTCCAGGATCGACCAGAGAAAGATCGTCTACATGACGACCCCAGGTAGGACTACGGTCACCGAGAGGATTTGGTGTATTACGTTCAGCGAGAAAAGCATCAATTAAAACTTGACTAGATTTAGACATTTATAGTGCCTCTGATTTTATTAGGACTTATATTTTACAATTTTTCTGAGTGCAGCCTTAATTCCTTAACAAAAAAATCAGAAGGTTTTAGATCGGTAATTTCAATGACACAATTATGCGTCCAGAACAACTGAATTCTAGCATTTCGGATATTTTTCCACCATCTTGGGGTCTGGTATCGCGCGATCAGCGACAAGAAGAGGATTGACTCAAAGGAAAATTTTTCTCTATTATCCCTTTAAAAGGGGAGGCTTTAAACCACAATTTTTCGGTAAATAAAGCTTTTAGCCTTTTTCGACTCTAAAAAAGTGCGCCTGTTTTAATTCCCTTACCCTCAAAAATTCAGAATTTGGGGGTGAGGGGGGGAAGAAAAATCAAAGAAAAATTATTCCTCCTACTTTCTCTGTCTTCCCACCCTCCCCAAACTTCCCACACTCCCCACCCTCTCAACACTTAGCCCTATTTAATTTTTGGGCGAAAGTATGAACAATCGCATGGTTTCCTATATTCCTCAAGCTGCTAACCGTCAGACTCCGAATCGGATAAATGAAGTTGTGATAAAATTAAACATTATTTTCTGGAGTAACTTATGATATCGACCAAATCTTTGCCTTTGAGTTGGGAAGAACTACAACAACTCGCCACATTTGAGCGAGATACCATTAACGGACCAACCAATTCCCAAGCAAGATTGCGGCTGTTTGGACAAGCCGAATCAGATGTGCGAGTTACTCTTTATCGCGATCATCATGCTTGGTGTCCTTATTGTCAAAAAGTGTGGCTGTGGTTAGAGGAAAAGCAGATTCCCTATCGTATCGATAAAGTGACTATGTTCTGTTATGGAACCAAAGAAAAGTGGTATAAGCAAAAAGTGCGATCGGGAATGCTTCCTGCGCTAGAACTTGACGGTCAGTTAATTACAGAAAGTGATAATATCTTATTAGCATTAGAAAACGCATTTGGTCCATTAAATCGGGTGGGGATGGGCGATCGCCCATCGCTGCCTCTGCGCCAGCTAGAACGCCTACTCTTTCGCGGTTGGTGTAGTTGGTTGTGCTACCCCACGCGATCGCAAAGGGACGAACAACGCAGTCGAGATCAATTTACCACCATCGTGGCTCAAGTTGAAGCAGCTCTTGCCAGTACTCCAGGATCTTATTTTCTGGAAGAATTTGGTATAGTTGATTTGGTTTTTACTCCATACATCGAGCGGATGAATGCCAGTCTCTACTACTACAAAGGCTATTCATTGCGGGAAGAAAACCCAAAGCTCTCTGATTGGTTTGATGCTATGGAAACCCGATCCACCTATAGAGGAACACAAAGCGATTTTCATACCCATGCCCACGATTTACCACCGCAAATGGGTGGATGTTATCCTAACCAAGAATCTCAAACTGAGATTAATCAAAAACGAGTCGATTGCGGTCCTTGGTTCGGATTACCAGATGTGATGTATCCAGAACCCGAAACGTCTCGAGCAGAAGCTCTGCACCGGGCGATCAAGCATCGTCATAATATCATTCGCGTTAATCCAGCCGACGATCGCCTTTTTGATGAAGCCTTGCGTTGTGCTCTGACTTACATGATAACAGGAGAACTCTGTCCGCCACCATCTGCTTCCGATCCAGCCCTGCGCTACCTGCGCGATCGTATTAATGTACCCAGAGATATGTCTATCTATGCTAGCAAACGACTGAGAGAAGCATTAGAAACGACAGCAGCTCTATCTGGCGATCGCCAAGGAATACCCATTCCATTACGCGATCGGCGCGATCAAAACCCCGCTAATTTTACCCAAATTTAACAATGGAGTGAGAATTCCCCTCTGCAATCCAAGGTTTGAAGAGGGGAACCCCTATTTGATTTTCAATAAAGGACATGGGATACTATTAAACTTTGGTGTTGAAGGCAAGAAAAAACCGAGTTTAATTTCAATCTGCTTCCCTTTTGCTTGACAATAAAAAACTTATTGTTCCGAAAATTTTATCTAAATCGGTAATAGCAATTCTCAACTTGCTTTTTGTGAATTCATCGGATACTAATTTTCCAAATTGCCATAATTCTCCATCTGTTACTATCCCATACACAGCAAGTTCCTCGGCTTTATTTAATTTTTGCACAGCAATCAACTCAGCGAGACATTGCCCCCATCCCTCACTAAAATCATTCTTTTTTGCTTCAACAACAACGACGATTGGAAAACCCAAAACAGTTTTACCTAATTCTGACTTTGTTGAGAACAAGTAATCAGGCGTTCCATTTAGTTTAGTATCGTATGTTATGAACTTGTGGCTCCAAAGAGTATACTTATCAATAAAACTTTTATAAACTTCTCTTAAAATTGGATAAATAATATTTTCACATCTTGAGTATTCAGATGTGTATATATCCATGTTCTGTTCGCTGAATTTCAATTCCCTGACAAACAGATCAGAAGGTTTTAAATGGGTAATTTCAATAAAGTCTGCTTCCAAATACTTGATCTTATACTCTTGTTGAACTTGAGCAATAGTTTTATAATCACTAAAAGCCATTAATAACTCTTACCTCTCAACGTGAAACTCTTGATTTAATTGCATTATATCTTAATTTTCTGCTTTTTATCGTTCAAGTCCCGCTAGAACATCGGCGGTGTCAAAGGCTAGGGTGTTATACTGGCTAAAGCTGTAACTTGTGGCAGGGTCAAGAATTGAAGGTTTCACCATTGCTTTACTCCAGCAGCTTTTAACTTCCCGGTGTTTGTCTCGTCGGTATGGACTGTCTTTGAGGGAAGTATAGCAAGCAAGCGCTCGCAAAACAAAATGTATGCGATCGCAGCAGGTAAAAACCTAGTGCATCATGATAAAGCAAGCAGGGATAAAGTCTCATCTTCGTCAAATAATTTGATCGCGCTAAACTCCCGACGCAGCAAATTTTCAACTTGTAATGTCGAACAGTTCCCAAGGCGAAGCCAAATCACTTTCAGTGGATTTCCAAATACTAAACTCAGATCGTGCATATCAGCATCTTTCGAGACGATGATTAGATCGTTGTATGCATGCATAATCCCAAACGATTGGGTCGACTGTCGCTTTCATGCCCACATCTCGAAGGTGAAGGGAGTTTGGGAAAAAATCGCTCAAACGGTTTGGTAATTTAGGCGATAGATTCTCATCAAAAAGTAATTTCATGGGGATAATGGGGCACTCATAAACCGACGCTCGCGGTCAGCAGCATAAGCAATGCATGCTTTTAAATCTTCTCGCGTCAGATCGGGAAAATCGTCTAGAATTTCTGCTTCAGTCATCTCAGAAGCTAGGTACTCAAGGACTTCATAGACTGTAATACGCAAGCCACGGACGCAAGGCTTACCACCACCTTTTTCAGGCTCAATTGTAATGATGTCTCGGTAGTTCATAAACTGGCATGAGGAAAAAATGTTTACTTAGCATTATATCGAAAACTTTTGCTGCCCGCAGACAGAGAAGACTTCTAGAGCTTATCTGCAATGCGATCGCCAAGCTGTTCGATTTAGTACAGGGATAGGCAGGGAAACATTCAAGGATGAGTTGAGTTAATCCTGTGGTAAGTTCCCTATTGTTAACACACCTTACTGCTGTGGCTAGATTAGTTATGCAAAGGATTTTGTGAGTTACGCAGGAACAGAGATTATCTATTTATTGATAGATTGCTTCCCTGCTAACATAGCCTACGCGATCGGCGATCGTACTCAGCCAATAGCCAATTAACGACCATTTGTACCCGTAGACCAAAGTGGCACACCACGATTGGTGTAGACAACCACGTTACCATCTTGTTGAATAGCTAGGAAAGCACCTGGATTCCCATGAGTGTTTGAAGCCCAAAGAACACGGCCTCCATCTGCATAGATAACTAAATTACCATCTGCTTGCATTGCCAACACTCTAGCACCTTGGTCGTGAGTGTTTGTTGCCCATACTGACTGCCTGGATGGATTATAGAACCCCTGAGCGTATCTTTGGACGCGGTATGTGCTTTTGGCTTCCGTCCTCAGCCTGAGGAAGTTGTGGAAATTCAGGAACGAGAATGGGGAAAAAGCGGATGAGACCCCGCGTCGCCCAATAGCAAACCTGGTAGCTTCCCTTGCAGGTAGAAAAATACTCTCATCTCCCCATCTCCCCATCTCCTTCTCTATTTTTAAATAGATCCGTTTAGGGGTTCTATACAGAAGCTTTGGAAATGAGAAAGCAACTACTGGGGTCGGCACATCCAGATATTGCCACCAGTCTCAACAACCTGGCAGGTCTCTACAAATTCCAGGGGCGATACACAGAAGCGGAACCTTTATTTTTAAAAGCATTGACTATTTTGTTTTCACAACTAGGAGAAGAGCATCCCAATACTCAGACTGTTATGAAGAATTATGGAATATTTTTGCAGCAAGTCCTTAACGAAAATCGTCAAGGGGAGTTATCTGATCAAAGGAGTTTGCAGATTATCTCCCAGATGGAGAGCGAAGAGTAGGGAGGTGATTTCCGTTCTCGGTTTGTTTTTTACCTCAGTAAAATGCAGGTCAGAAAATTAGTTAAGTTCTGTCTTATTAAATTCATAAGCAAAACTAATTACATATCCTAATTTCTCATCATCAGGTAATTGATAATTTATACCCTCATCCCAGATTATTTTGTATACAAATCGCCTTAACTTTTATGAACAAAGATTGAGAGTATATACTCCTCATTTTGTCAATAAATGTAACGAAAAATTTCCAAATTCTTATAGAATTGTATCAAAACAAGAACTTACCCTACCTTTTTTTCACATTTTCTGGTAAATATACTCATTAAGTATCAGCAATTATCCTCAAGGAGCAATACTTAATGTTCACATCTGTTAAACCCGCCGTTCGCCACATTGTCCCAGAAGACTTGAAAGGGCGATCGCTCTTAAAAGTTGTATATATCGTTCTAGAAGCACAATATCAGAGTTCTCTCTCAGCAGCGGTGCGCTCTATCAACGAAAAAAGTCCTAATTTGGCCATTGAAATTAGTGGCTATTTAATAGAAGAACTCCGTGACCCACAAAATTACGAAAACTTTAAAAAAGAAGTTTCTGAAGCTAACATCTTTATCGCTTCCCTAATTTTCATTGAAGACCTGGCCGAAAAAGTAGTGGAGGCTGTTACCCCCCACCGAGATAAGCTGGACGCTGCTGTTGTATTCCCTTCCATGCCTCAAGTGATGCGCCTGAATAAAATGGGAAGTTTCTCAATGGCACAACTAGGTCAGAGCAAAAGCGCGATCGCTCAGTTCATGCGGAAGCGGAAGGAAAAATCTGGTTCTTCTTTCCAAGATGGAATGCTGAAGTTGTTGCAAACTCTGCCGAAAGTGTTGAAGTATATGCCTATTGATAAGGCGCAGGATGCTAGAAACTTTATGCTTAGTTTCCAATATTGGTTAGGGGGTTCGTCGGAAAACCTGGAAAATTTCCTACTGATGTTGGCAGATAAATATGTTTTTAAAGATAAGAAAAACAGCTCTCTCCAATATGTTGATCCAGTAGTTTACCCAGACATGGGTGTTTGGCATCCCCTAGCACCTAAAATGTTTGAGGATGTTAAAGAATATCTCACCTGGTACAACAGTCGCAAAGATATTTCTGAAGATTTGAAAGACCCTCTCGCTCCCTGTGTTGGGTTGGTATTGCAGCGGACTCACTTAGTTACCGGAGATGATGCTCATTATGTTGCTATGTTGCAAGAATTGGAAGCAATGGGAGCGCGAGTTGTGCCTGTATTTGCCGGAGGGTTAGATTTTTCCAAACCAGTCGATGCTTATTTCTGGGAAGTTGCTGCTAAAGGAGTTGAACCCACACCATTAGTAGATACGGTTATTTCTTTAACTGGTTTTGCATTGGTAGGGGGACCTGCTAGACAAGACCATCCGAAAGCTATTGAATCGTTGAAACGTTTGAATAGACCATATATGGTAGCTTTACCTCTAGTTTTCCAAACTACGGAAGAATGGGAAGAAAGTGAACTTGGTCTCCACCCCATACAAGTAGCTTTGCAAATAGCTATTCCAGAATTGGATGGAGCGATCGAACCTATTATTATGTCTGGACGGGATGGGGCGACCGGAAAAGCGATCGCTCTCCAAGACCGCATCGAAGCTGTTGCTCAACGTGCTCTCAAGTGGGCAACTCTTAGACGTAAACCTAAACTGAATAAAAAAGTTGCTATTACTATTTTCAGTTTCCCACCAGATAAAGGAAATGTTGGTACTGCTGCATATTTAGATGTATTTGGTTCTATCTATGAAGTTGTCAAAGCACTCAAAGGTAACGGTTACGATATTCAAGATTTGCCAGACTCCGCAGAAGAGTTGATGAAGCAAGTCATCCATGATGCGACTGCTCAGTATCAAAGTCCGGAGTTGAATATTGCTCACCGGATGTCAGTTGCAGAATATGAAAGTTTGACACCATATTCCGAACGTTTACATGAAAATTGGGGACCCCCTCCAGGAAACCTGAATAGCGATGGCGAAAATTTATTAATCTACGGTAAGAGTTTCGGCAACGTTTTTATTGGAGTACAACCAACATTTGGTTATGAAGGCGACCCGATGCGGTTGTTGTTCTCTCGTTCCGCTAGTCCCCATCATGGTTTTGCTGCTTACTATACTTATTTAGAACAAATTTGGAAAGCTGATGCGGTGCTGCATTTTGGTACTCACGGTTCTCTCGAATTTATGCCTGGTAAGCAAATTGGAATGTCTGGAGATTGTTATCCTGATAATCTGATTGGTAGTATTCCCAATATCTATTATTATGCAGCGAATAATCCTAGTGAGGCGACTATTGCTAAACGTCGGAGTTATGCTGAGACTATTTCTTACTTGACTCCCCCTGCGGAAAATGCTGGTTTATATAAGGGTTTGCAGGAGTTGAACGAGTTGATCGGTTCCTATCAAACTTTGAAGGATAGCGGACGAGGTATTCCCATTGTCAACACTATTATGGATAAGTGTCGGATAGTGAATTTAGACCAGGATGTGACGCTGCCAGAAAAAGATGCTCAGGAGTTGACTGCTGAGGAACGGGATAAAATTGTTGGGGATGTTTATCGCAGACTGATGGAAATTGAGTCTCGGTTGTTGCCTTGTGGTTTGCACATTATTGGTAAACCTCCTAGTGCTGAAGAGGCGATCGCTACTTTGGTAAATATTGCTAGTTTAGACAGAGAAGAGGAAGAGATAACTGGTTTACCTCGAATTATTGCTAATAGTCTCAACCGAGATATTGAGGAACTTTACCAAAACAATAATAAAGGTATTTTGGCAGATGTGGAGTTAGTTCAGAGTATTACGGAAGCGACTCGTGCTGCTGTTGCTGCATTAGTGAAACAACAAACCGATGCTGAAGGTCGAGTTTCCATGGTGAGCAAACTCAATTTCTTCAACATGAGGAAAAAAGCACCTTGGATAGAAGCTTTAGAAGCAGCAGGTTTTCCTGATGTTGATGGGGAAGTTATTAAACCTCTGTTTGAATATTTGGAATTTTGCTTAGAGCAGGTTTGTGCTGATAATGAATTAGGTTCTCTGTTACGAGCGTTGGAAGGGGAATATATTTTACCCGGACCTGGTGGTGACCCTATTCGCAACCCCGATGTTTTGCCTACTGGTAAAAATATGCACGCTCTCGACCCCCAGTCTATTCCTACTGCTGCTGCTGTTAAGTCGGCAAAAATTGTGGTTGACCGTTTATTGGCGCGACAAATGCAAGAAAATGGTGGGCAGTATCCAGAAACTATCGCCGTTGTGTTGTGGGGAACCGATAATATCAAGACTTATGGTGAGTCACTTGCTCAGGTAATGTGGATGGTAGGTGTGAAACCTGTACCTGATGCTTTGGGTCGGGTGAATAAGTTGGAATTAATTCCATTGGAAGAATTAGGTCGTCCGCGCGTTGACGTCGTGATTAACTGTTCCGGTGTGTTCCGAGATTTATTTATCAATCAAATGAACCTTTTGGATAAAGCTGTGAAAATGGCAGCAGAAGCAGAGGAACCAGAAGAGATGAATTTTGTCCGGAAGCACGCTCTCAAGCAAGCAGAAGATTTAGGAGTAAATTTACGTCAAGCTGCAACGCGGGTATTTTCTAATGCTTCGGGTTCTTATGCTGCGAATGTTAACTTGGCAGTAGAGAATAGTACCTGGGAAGATGAGTCGGAATTACAAGAGATGTATTTGAAGCGTAAGTCTTTTGCCTTTAATTCTGATAACCCCGGAATGATGGAAGATAACCGGAAAGTATTTGAGTCAGCATTGAAAACTGCCGATGCTACATTCCAAAATTTAGACTCGTCAGAAATTAGTTTGACAGATGTGAGTCATTATTTTGATTCCGATCCGACAAAAATTGTAGCGACTCTCCGGGATGATGGGAAAAAACCATCTTCTTATATTGCAGATACAACAACTGCCAATGCTCAGGTGCGGTCTTTGTCAGAGACAGTACGTTTGGATGCGCGGACAAAAATGTTGAATCCAAAATGGTATGAGGGAATGTTGTCTCATGGTTATGAAGGAGTGCGGGAGTTGTCAAAGCGTCTCGTGAATACCATGGGATGGAGTGCGACTGCTGGTGCCGTGGATAATTGGGTTTATGAGGATGTGAACGAGACCTTTATTAAAGATGAGCAGATGCAACAGCGGTTGTTGAATTTGAATCCGCATTCGTTCCGGAAGATGGTAACAACGTTGTTGGAAGTGAACGGACGTGGTTATTGGGAGACCAGTGAGAGTAATTTGGATAAGTTGCGGGAGTTGTATCAGCAAGTGGAGGATAGGATAGAGGGGATAGAGTAATAATGAATAATTAATAATTAATAATTAATGGATAATGAAAGCTATCTCTGATTATTAATTATCTATTGGTAGGGTGGGTGAATATTTGCCCGCCCTTTTTTAATTCTGTCAATATTGCTTAATACCTATTTTTGATACATGGGATGTGCTTCAATACAACCTTCTGAAATAGCTGCATCCCCAAAATCTTTAAACAAAGAGTTAGTATTGTAAATAGTTAGACATTCTTGACTTCTAGTTATCGCTGTATAAAGAAGCTCTTTGCTATGTGCATTTTGTTGCTTTTCATCAGGGTTAAAAAACACCAATATATTACTTAATTCCCATCCTTTGAAACTATGAATAGTAGCAACCTTTATCCTTCCACCTTGCATCCAAAAAGCAGTTTTGTACCTCCGTCTTATTTCATCGACCATATATTTAATCTTTTTTGAATCTCCAGCATAAACTTTTTTCAGCTTCTCATTTTCTTCTTGAGACTCAAAAGCAGCTTGATAAGGTAGACTGAGCTGATTTAGAGCTTTACAGACTTCCCATCCATCTTTTACAGTACAAACTAGAATAGCTATGTCTGCACGAGCATTATTTCTATCTTTAGTTAAGTTTTTAATGTCTACTTTTAAGGCTTCAATTGATTGTTTATATGTACCATTAAACCATAAATTGCGCACCAAAAGATTGCCTTGAAGTGGTTTGACTGATTCGACATTATCTTCAATTTCTAGTTGAGGATAATTAGTAAGAAAGTTAGCTAGTTTTGCTGTTTTTTCTGGGATTCTAAAAGACTCTTTAAGTTTCACAGGACGACCTACTAGAGTTGTTATTTGTTCACCACCATATATGTTTTGTAGACGATCTTCAAAAAACATAAACTCATGGTTTTCTCGACAAATACTTAATAAATCATTAACCCAAGCACGTTGAAAATCTTGACCTTCATCAATGAGTAATACATCTACAGGTGTTTTATCATTTCGATTATCTACTCTTCTGTTTTTCTTATGAATTTTCTTTTCATCAGTTATCTCCTCCTCTGATGAATTTTCATCTATAAAAAGACGGTGATAGTGACCTATTTCAATCTTGTGATAGCAATCTAGCTTACCATTTTTTTGACCATAATAACGAGCTAGACGTTTGACTAAGTCCTTAATATAATTTACCAATGTAATATTAAAGCAAACTACAAGAACCCTTTTTCCTTCTGAAGCTGCTATTGCTGCTTTGTGAACTAACAACAATGTTTTTCCAGAACCAGCAGCACCTATGACTCTGGTACCACGAGATTTTTTTTCCTTCTTTAGTATTTCCCGTTGCTTTTTAGTCAGGTTAAGCAAATGTTCAACATTTGTCATGCCATGTTTAGGTAAAGCTAGTGCGTTAGCTAAACGATCTGCTAATCCTATTTCCTGCATTAAGTTTGCAAATAGTGAACCATGTTGAAGATTGCGCTTTTCTAGGATTTTTTTGAGATTTTTAGGTTCAAGATAATCCCATCCAAAAACATTAGAATATTTATCTAATATAGTTTCTAATTGCCTTTCAATATCAGCAGTTTTATGTTTGTGAAAATAAACAAAAGGTTGGATTAAACTAAGAAGTTTCTGGTTAAGTATTTTCTTAGAACCTAAAATAGGTATCTCATATTTAAAAATAGAATCGCGATACTTATCCACCTGTTTGAAAGGACAGTCTTCTTTTTCCCATTTACCAGTATTTTTGGCGCGAACTTCCCACTTATATTCCTCTTTCTTATTGCGTTTAATTTGATAAGCATTTAAATTCCAATCTTTGACTTCAAAAATTCCCATACCAGCATCTTCGCAAAATATGATAATATCAGATCGTTTTAATTGCTAAAGATAACCGTCTGGAAACATTGAAACCTTTAATTCTTGAAGTAAATCAAGCTTTAGAAAGTTTGAATCAAGGTAATGTTATTTATATTCAATAACTATAGAGGGGAAATAGCTCTAGCTATGGATGCTCTTGACCCAGATGCTAGATTACCTCAATTACTACAGCAATGGAAACCGATTCTACCTCGGGTTACTAATTATCAGGTGAGTTCCATCAGTTATTCTTGGATGAACGATCCTTGGTCTAAGGGAGGTTGGGCGTATCCTAGTGAATCCCAAGAAGAAAAATTATTTAATGAACTTAGTCGTAGTGAAGGACGAATTTATTTTGCTGGAGACCATACCTCTTCTACAAGAGGATGGTTACAAGGAGCATTAGAGTCTGGAGTGATGGCTGCGAAACAGATTCATCAGGCGACATCAGAGCGCATATCTAGTTAAAGACTCACAAGCAAAAGCCTATTAACTCAAACAAATTAGTGCAATTATTATCAAATATCATCTAGCAAATTAAGCTAATGCTACAACGAAAGAATCCTCTACTGGAGTCAAGAAACAAGAGCATTTATAGCAGAAGTTCCAGAATTACCAGGTTGTATTGCTGATGGAGAAACCTATCAGGAAGCAGTGCAAAATGCAGAAATAATTATGCAAGAATGGATTGAAACTGCTCAAGAATTAAGACGAGAAATTCCGACACCAAGAACACCCTCAATATTGGCATAATTTATATAATCTTTGAGCGATCGCCCAGCATAACCTCAGAATCACCAAGCATCCTCTAAAAATCGCCTCATCCAAAAAACAATCAAATTACAAAATTGAACGATGAGCAAATGCAGCAACGCCTGTTGAATTCGATATTACTTTTTCGGTAGATTAGAAACGTTTCACCCTATTAATATCAATTAATGTCAGACATATTTATAAGCTCGCCTCGCGGTCACTGGGTTAAACTGAGTATCCACAAATTCCACTGGATCGTGGGTTTCAATCCACAAATGAGCGCCACAATCTAAAGGTTGATAGGGTTTATAAACTATACGACACGGACCCTTAATAATTATCTGATACCCCAAATCATTGCGGTTTCTCTGCTTAACAGATACTACTGGCTTCAATTTATCGGGAGTCATTAGAGGATCGTGCTTAATTCTCTTGCCATTTTTTTTAATTTTCTGTTGATTGACATGAATTATCGTCGGTTTCTTTCGTTCCTGATGACACCAAATACCTTTCGGACCTCTTGTACCTGGTACAACCACAGGCATTTTCCGCTGACCATAAACAGGAATTTTCCAAAATCCTTTATGCTTATAAGCACCTCTAATTCTACCTTGAGAAAGTAGAACTCTTACTCGTTGACAACAAATACCTAATAAAAAAGCAGCTTCTCTTGTTGTAATAGTAGTCATTTGTACTATAGCACTATAGTTTTTATATAATACTAATTATAAATTTATACTTCTCAAGTATAGTCATCCTATTAAGAAAATGTGTAGCAAATGTAACATATTTTTTGATGATGATCGGATAAAGCTGATGGAGAAACCTATCAGGAAGCACTGCAAAATGTAGAAATAATTATGCAACAATGGATAGAAACTGCTCAAGAATTAGGACGAGAAATTCCTACACCAAAAATTCGGTCAATATTGACATAGATAAAATAGGCGATCGCCCTGCTCATAACAAGAGCGATCGCTAACTTAAATTATCCATCAATATCCTGAGAGAAAATCATCTCCAAATCTCGATAACCGCTAATTACTCGCACTACTTGCACCCCATCATCTATTGATGTAATTTTCTACTGGAAAACTTCTGAGACCAAGTTCTAACTCATCACATTTTTGCCCCATTTCGGGAAAATCAGCTAACAGTTTACATTGCTGTTTAATTCTATTAATAAGTCTTCTAGCAGCATTAGAATTAAACCTAGCAATATAGCGGTTAATTTCCTTTAATTACTGTTTTGCTAAAGGAGATATAATAAATCGACTCATTATTAAATTATCCCTTGTTTCATTTCAGTTTCGATGCACTTAATATCTGCCTCCAACTCTGCAAATACCTCTTCTCCATCAATTCCTTCACCACGATCTAGCTCTTCTATTCCCATTCTTATTTTTTCTTTTAATTCAACAAAATGTTTGGCGCGAATACTCTCTTTTTCTGATAAAAGTCGCAATGCTTCTCCCACTACTTATGTAGCGGACGAATACCTACCACTATTAACTTGTTCCTCAATAAATTTTCGCGCTTCTATACTTAAAGATATGTTCATAAAAACGACCTAAATAATTGTCAAATTATTATTAAAATTATAATCCTAGTAAGAAAATATAGCAAGTTGCATAATTTACAAAATTACCTACACAAAAAATACGGTCAATATTGCCATAGATAAAACAGGCGATCGCCCTCCTCATAACAAAAGCGATCGCCACCATAATTAAACTAACAATACCTGCTACTTTTACACCAACGAACCTACTTGATACCAGGAGCGGGGGCACCTCTTAATAATCCCTCAGTGCTAATATCTTCGTCTATTTCTTCCCAATGAATACCATAACCACCACCACATATTTCCCATGCTTGTAGTTGTTCAGCAGTTATTTCAGACGAGGATACCAAACTAAAGGAACAGTAATAGTTCGTCCATCCATCAGTTCAACACTGAAAGTATCCTCTTGTATTTGTACATTTTTAACTCGCTCATCAGCTTGAGGTGTTGAAATACTCATCCCATTTCTCCAAAAAAATTTGTTGATTAACTTCGACAATTGATTTAATTTTTCTTAACTCTTTAAGACTAAACCCAATATTTTTACCTAGAGATACAGAATTGGCAGAAAGATTATCTCTATCAAAATGATTGCCTAAAAAGCTCAAAAAAGAAATCTTGAAGAAGGAGACAGGAGACAGGAGACAGGAGACAGGAGGAAAATTATATGGGGATAGTCAACGAAGGGCCGCTCCGCGTCTACGCTCCCCCAAGTAATGCGTGAACACCCCCGTTGACGGTGGGGTATTAAACCCACAAAGAAAATGATAAATAATCAATTAATAACAGTTCCAGAACAAGGTTTGGCAGCAAAAAAAAATGGATAATTGTTAAAAATAGCATCAGAAAGTCTTGATGTTTTTATTACAGTAGACAAAAATTTAACTTCACAACAAAATCTTCAACAAATTGATTTAATAATAATCGTTTTAATTGTTAAAGATAACCGTATGGAAACATTGAAGCCTTTAATGATTGAAGTAAATCAAGCTTTAGAAAGCCTGAAAAAGGGTGATATTACTTATATTGAATAAATTAATAGATTAATAGTTGAGCGATCGCGCAGTGTAAAATAGGAATTTTTATTTCTTTTATATAGTTTTATTGTATCCACTAAATAGGGCTTGCTGATTAAATATCAAAGCATTGACTGATATTGGTTTGCTGCCTTTTTTTGCCTTGAAAAAGTGCAAGCTTTTCGGTCGCTCAAGCTCAAAAAGCTAGTGTTTTGGGGCGATTATGGCAGAAAAATCACTCTTACAATTTTTCCGACTACCTCCTCTACAATTCCCATTTCTCCCCTCCTGGGAGGGGTTAGGGGTGGGTTGTCTCCTGTCTCCAGTATAGCTGTCTCCTACCCCTACTAAAAGACTTTTTCAGCAAACCCTAAATATGATGGGGCAGGCAATGATTATAACTGCCAAGACCAACCAAAGGGATTGATAGAAGAGCGATACGGCTGACTCCACGCTCCGCGAACGCCAATAATAGTTGCCAGAAACGGAATTTTACCAGTCCTCAAAATGCGGTCGCGCACATATTTAAAAAAACTCAATCCCAACTTATGAGTAGTAGCCACAAGAGATATAAATGTATCCCAAGCTTTTGTCCCCTCAGCAGTCTGAGTTTCGTAACTGATATTGCGTCGTTGAACCATACTCCTGGCTGCTAATACCATTTCTCTGTCATAATGCGCTTAATAATTCTTACCCAAACCTGAATTTTACTAATAGCTGTTATCTTTGATTAAGCGCAACTTCATGGAGAAATGGTATAACTCCGCCGGATTATTATGCAATGGCAATTGAGGATGGTCTAAGGCCAACAACAACTCCTAAATTTGAAAAGCAGTTAATCGTTTTCGTTCATACAATATTCTTATTTTGGCTACCCTTATTGATTGAACCCATATACTCGCTCTTCTATCATCCCTTTGATTGGCCTTGGCAGTTATAATTATTGCCTATCCCATTAGACATCTGGTAAAAATCAAAAATCAAATTAATTATTACACATAAATTATCAATTATTTCCCCTCCTGGGAGGGGGAGGGGCGAGGGGTGGGTTCCCTACTGCCTACAGCAAAGCTGCCTACTGCCTCATTTGGAGGAGATGTCTATTATATTGAGTGGATACGATTCTGCCTACTTAAGAATTATTTGTATTTCCAAATTTTATTCCTCTTCATCATTGGATAAAGAATTAAGGTCAAGTGATAATTGTTGGGGAAGTTGATCTAGTTGGAAATACTGATGAAATTTATCTGTGACTTGTAACCAATAAGAACGAGATTCCTTTTGACGACGTTTACGAACAAACCCCAAGGTAACAAGTTCTGGAACGTGCTGATAAACTCCTGAACCACGAATATCTACTAATTCTGATTGAGTAATACCTCCTTTGAGGGCGATCGCTGCTAAAGTCCTCAGAGCACCTACTCCCAACTCTGGTTGAATCAAAGATTCTATCAACTCAGCAAAAGTTGCTTTGAGTTGAAGACTATAACCTTTTTCTGTTTCTATAACTTCTAAGGCAGTATGTCGATGGGCATATTCAGACATTAATTCGATTAAAGCATCTTTAACTTGGCCACGCTCACATTTGGCAATTTCAGCAATTTCAGAAATGGAGAGGGGTTGTCCTTTGAGGTATAAAATTGCCTCAATTTTACTAGGAAGACTAAACATTTAGTATCATTACTTTGGGGTTCAAGAATTTATAATTTAGAATTTAGAATTACCTCTTCTTATAAATAAGAGGATTGGATCGATGGATTTTTTTTCTTCTCTTGGTCGATTGGATATGGCTCCGAAAGCTGCTCTGATCAGAGCAGCTTTCCTTACGGAATGCTACCGCAAACGCGGTTCGCCATCCCTCCACCGCTTTTTTCTCCATGAATGGAGAGGCTTTATACCTTAATTTTTCGGTAATTGTGATTAGAAAACTTTGCGCTTCATTGATGAGCAAAGTAGTCTAGTCTGATTTTTTTATCATAAGGTTGTTGTTAGGTCAAACTTGAAGTCCAAATCTAATATCATGTCCGGTAGCAAAGGTCAGGAAGAAGGAAGAAGGAAGATGCAGGAAGCTTAAGAGCAAGAAAAAAAGTTAAGTCCTATATAAATCATCAATTATTTATCCCTGTTCCCTGTTTCCTATTCCCTCTTTTCTGGACATATCCAATAAAATAGGTATTTGATTTTAACAAATTTTTGTGCTATAATAAAACATTGTGTCTAAAATTACTGCAAATCATGCCAAAACTAAAAACTCGCAAGGCGGCAGCTAGACGCTTTAAAGTAACAGGCAGTGGAAAAATCATGCGTCGTAAAGCTTTTAAGAGTCATCTGTTGCAACATAAAAGCTCCACTCGCAAGGGTCGTCTGTCTAAAATGGCTCTTGTCCATGAGACTAATGAAGAAAATGTACGTTTAATGCTTCCATATTTGTAAAATTTTAGGGGGAAATTTATGACCAGAGTCAAAAGAGGTAATGTTGCCCGTAAACGCCGTAACAAAGTTCTTAAACTAGCTAAAGGATTTAGAGGTAGACAGTCTAAACTATTTAAAGTAGCTAACCAGCGAGTTATGCAGGCGTTACGCAATGCCTATCGCGATCGCCGTAAACGCAAACGGGATTTCCGTCGTTTATGGATTACTCGGATAAATGCTGCAGCTCGTCAACAGGGCATGAGTTATAGTCAACTGATAGGTAATATGAAAAAAACTAATATTGCCATTAACCGTAAAATGTTAGCCCAATTAGCAGTTTTAGATCCTGAAACTTTTGCTAAAGTAGTTGAATTAGCAAGTCAAGCTAAAGGATAATATCAACTAGAAGATTTAGGGAGTTGGGAACCGGGAATTTTTATAACAGTTACTTCCTACTTCCTACTCCACTCCTAAGATTTCAAATCTAGCCTTATTACTTATAAAAATTAATATTAATTATGGATAGCACTCTACCAGTTTTATACCTATTAATACTACTGATATTATTGTCTGTGGCAGGTATATTTGTCATTCGCCAGATTGCGAAGACAAGGAAAACTGAAATTCAGCTTTCTAATTTGAAAAGTAAACTGACAAAAGAACAGGGAACAATAGATGAATATTATCAGCTTGGCAGTATATTTTTAGAAAAAAAATTGTATTCTCAAGCAACTGAATGTTTACAAAAAGCTCTGAAATTAAAAGGTTCAGAAAATTCAGAAAGTTTTGCTAAAATTTATAATGCTCTTGGTTTTTCTTACTTTGCTAAAGAGCAATATGATATTGCTATTAGGCAATATAAAGAAGCATTAAAAATAGACCCTAGTTATGTAACTGCCTACAATAATTTGGGTCATGTTTATGAGAAGAAAAAATTAACTGCTCAAGCTTTAGAAGCGTATGAATCAGCACTAAAATGTGACCCAAACAATGATACTGCGAAAAGACGTGCAGAATCTATGAGAAAACGTTTAATACCATCTTCATAAAATCTTAATTAGTTAACTATTAGCTATCTCCAGAAAATAAACTTGCTCTTTATTTAACATAAGCTAGAGTTGTAACAGTCACTTACAAAATAATTTTTCGTGTCTTTGGCGTGAAAATCTATTCCCTGTCCACAGTTATATCATGTCCGGATAATTAGTGATAAAAAAACTTTCTCCTTCTCTTCTCCTTTCTTCCCTCCTGACTCCTGACTCCTGTACGTCGCCAATCTGACGGCTCCCCTACCTGACTCCTCCGTCGTTTATTTATAACTGTTCAACCGGACATGATATTATATCATGTGCTCCCTCCGGGGGAGCTGCGCTAAGGGATAATTACTGATAACAAAGTTTTTGTTTGTAGCTTTGCTCTAGCCCTTACAATATTTATATTAGGGATAGAGCAAAACTACGAGCCTAATTATAACTGTTCTACCGAACATGATATTAAGTGTTCCCTGTTCCCTACTCCTGCAAAAAGTCTATTCTTTTTCGCAGATGTGTATTAGACATCTCCAAAAATAAAAAATAAAATCAATTCTTATCCAGAAATTATCAATTACTCCCCTCCTGGGAGGGGGAGGGGTGGGTTCCCTGTTCCCTGTTACCTGTTCCCTGTTCCCTCTTTTCTGGAGATGTTTATTAGCTATTGACTACTGAGCTTCATCGGAATTTTGATCACAAACTCTGTACCTTTTCCAAGATTAGAGTTAAATTTTAGGCTACCGCCATGTTTCTCAACTACAATTTCATAGCTAATAGACAATCCTAGTCCAGTACCTTTACCAATATCCTTAGTGGTAAAAAAAGGATCGAAAAGATGTTCTTTAGCTTCTGGTGCAATACCAGGTCCATTATCCCGAATACACATTTGTACAAATTTACCAACAACTTTAGTGGAAATGTCAATTAGACTTGGTTCTAATTTAATTTGTTCGGTAGTCCGCTTTGCATCTTTTTCTTCAATAGCATCAATGGCATTACTAATAATATTAATAAATACCTGATTAAGCTGTCCTGGATAACATTCCACTGGTGGAAGATTACCATAATTTTTAACAATCTCTATTGCCGGAAGATGATCTCGCCTATTAATGCGATTGTATAAAATAGTAAGAGTACTATCAATTCCTTCATGGAGGTTAGCTTGTTTCTGTTCAGCTTCGTCAAGGCGTGAAAAACTTCTCAAAGATTTGACAATATCTTCAATACGATTAGCTCCCACTTTCATTGAGTTAAAAAGTTTCGGTAAATCTTCCTGCAAAAATTCTAATTCTATAGCTTCTATTTCTTCCTGAATTTCAGGATGTGGGTTAGGGTAATGGGTTTGATATAGCTCAATCAAATTGAATAAATCTTGAGTATATTTCTTAGCATGAGAAAGATTGCCATAAATAAAACTTACGGGATTATTAATTTCGTGAGCTATTCCTGCTACAAGTTGACCCAAACTAGACATCTTTTCATTTTGAATCATCTGAGTTTGAGTCCGCTTCAGTTTCTTGAGAGTAGTTTCTAATTCTCTTGTCTTACTGCGACTTTGATTATATAGTTCTGCTTGAGTCAAGGCAATATCTAACTGTTCCACTACAGCTTTTAGTAAACTAATTTCTGTATCACTCCAGTGGCGTATCTGAGTGTGATTATGACATACTAATGCTCCAATTTGACCTGATGTTTTTTGAAAGGGAACAGACAGAAAAGATTGAATTCCTATTGATTTGAGCAATTTTCTAAAGATTCGATCTGGTTCTAGGTCATTATCAACTACTTTGATAACTTCTAAATGCAAAGCCTTTTGATTAATCGAACCTAATATTGAAGCTGGATATTTATCTGGTATATCGGGCAAACCTGGAATTTGAGATACATTACTAGAATACCAATAAGGTTCTTCTGCATCAGTGCAATACCAGGAAAAAAGGCATCGATCTGTTTGCATCAACTCCCGAACTCTATTGAGAGTAGTATTTAAAATAGTTTCAATATCCAGAGACTGGCGTATCTGACTGATAATTTGGTTAAAAAGTTGTTCTCGTTGAGCCTTTTCTCGTAACTTTTGTTCAGTACCCTTGAGTTCAGTAATATCTCTTGTCATACCTACAATACCAATAATATTGCCTTCAGCATCTTGAAAAGGTGTTTTTGTTGTGAGGAAGGTTCTGAGTTGACCTTGTATGGGCACAATTTCCTCATAATCTTTTGAAATGCCACTATTAATAGTTTGGCGATCGTTATCTCTGATTTCTCGTACAACTTCTAGAGGCAATATAACTGTCTCATTCTTGCCAAGAAGATCGTCAACTGATTTATTAAAACTATTGGCAAAAGCAGAGTTAACTAACAGAAATTCTCCTTGTAAATTTTTGGCAAAAATTAAATCTGTCGTACTATTAATTACTCCATTTAATAAGTTATAACTCTCTTTGATTTTGGCTTCTGCTTGCTTGCGATCGCTAATATCCCTACAAATACAAATAAGTCCTACATCTGTCATTGTCAAAGCAATTTCCTGGAAGAACTTTGTACCATCTTTGCGTTTAGCAACACACTCTCCCCGCCAAAAACCTTGTCGATCAATTATAGAAAAAGCTTCTTTCTTAATACGTTCTAATTCTTCCGGTTCATATAAAATTTGCCAACTTTTACCCAGTAACTCTTCTGGGTTATCGTACCCGAGAATCTGCACATGAGCATGATTTATGTATGAGTAATGTTCTCCATCAACTAAAATTGCAATCCCATCAATTGCTGCTTCAATTGCCATCATTTGCTGTTTGAGTTGTTCTTCTACTCGCTTGCGTTCAGTGATATCTGCATAAGTACCGAGAATACCGAATATTCTACCCTTTTCATCAACTAAAGGAACTTTGCAAGTATCTAACCAAACCAGATTGCCATTAGGTAGCTGTCTTTGTTCAACTAAGTGCATTTGTGGTTTGCCAGATAACATAATTTCTTGATCGCTCTGTTGTTCTAATCTTGCCTTCTCCTCACTCAAGGCAAAATTATAGTCTGTATTACCAACAATTTCTTCGCAAGATTGGTGATTTATTTCTCTAATAAACGTACTATTACAACCTTTGTAAATACTATTGCAGTCTTTCCAGAAAATAGCTTGGGGCAAAGTATCTACAATAGTTCTGAGTAACTGTCGTTGTTCGACTAATTCAGACTGAATTTTTTGGCGTTCTGTGACATCATGCGCCATACTGAAAAGACTAATTAGCTGATGAGCATCATCATAAAACGCAAAATTGTGCCACTCACAAATAATAATTTTTCCTGTTTTAGTTATGTTTTCATTAATATTGAATGTTCCTCCTGTTCCTGCAAGTAACTGTTGAATTACTTGAGCTACATCATCCTGAGCTGAGGGAGGAACAAGATTAAATTCTGAGGTTGACTTACCAAAGACTTCTGCTTTGCTATAACCAAAGATTTTTTCTGCAGTATGATTCCAGTCAACAACGCGAAAATCAGCATCAAATTCTATTGCAGCTAGAGGAGACTTTTCAAAAAAATATCTTAATTTTTTTTTGCTCTGACGCAAGGCAGCTTCAGTTTTCTTTAGTTCAGTAGTGTCAAGAATAATGCCATCCCAATAGACATTTCCATCTTTTTGTTTGCATGGCATTGCAGTTGCTTGTAGCCACTTGAGCTTGCCAGAAGGAGTGGTAATTCTATATTCTGTTTGCCATATTGCTTCAAGTTTGAATGCCTGAGTTACAGACTGCTGAACAGTAGGGAGATCGTCGGGGTGAACTAATTCCCACAACATACTATTATCCTGAAGGGCAACTTCTGGATCGACTTCGTAGATATCATCACAACCGTCGCTCAGAAAAGTAAATTTTCCTATAGGATCTGTAGGAGATTGGTAATATTGATAAAAAAGTCCAGGGGTGCTAGCAGCAATACGTTGCCAACGATATGTAAATTCTTGTAGTTGTGCTGCTGTGTGCTTTTTCTCAGTGATATCTTCGATGGATACTACTATACCTATTACATTTCCTTCTTGGTCATGGAGTGGTATTTTGTTGGTATCGATCCAAGCTTGACTACCATCTGGACGATGTTGGGTTTCTGTCATATTAAACTCTGGGGTGTTAGTTTCCATAATTCTAAAATCGCACTCCCGATACCACTCAGATTCTTCTTTGGTCGAAGGGAGATCGTAATCAGTTTTACCCATAATTTCTGTAGGTGATGAAAAACCACAAATTTGAGCAGCATAACGGTTGCACCCTAAAAAAACGCTGTTGCGGTCTTTCCAAAAAATCATTTGAGGTAAGCTATTGATAATTGAGTATAATAACTGTTGCGACTTTTGAACCTGTTTCAATTCAGTGATATCTTGAGAAAATGTTACTAAATAACTAATTTTTCCTTGACTATTACGCAGAGGAATTTGATGGATAGCTAAATAGCGTTCTTCTATATGATCATTTAGTTTGACTTGGGTAGTTTTTTCTACTGGATGTCTATGGTTTGTCTCCCTGCTGAATTTTAAAATTTCTGTTTGATCTTCATTGCTGAGTTGTTGAAAAGCACGATTACTATAAAATATTTCCTGGTTCGTCAAATTTTGACAAATCAAGTTTTCAGGTAAAATATCTAATATTTGCTCCAACTGATATAAACGTTCTTGAATAATAGCATTTTCATTTTGTAAATCAACTAACTGTTTTTGCCAGGTGCGCAAACTATTGACATCAGATTTCATAACTTTTTACTCGCTAATATTAGGAAATTATATTATTTTGATTAGTTGAACATTCACTAATATCATAACTAATATCATTGTTTTTGACATCTGTATTTATATATAGTTAAAGCGTACTAATTTTGATGGGGTTCACAAAAATAAGAGCCAATAACTCTACTGCTATAGATTATGTCATTAGCTAGGTAAAGACTAAATACCATTTTGGTTTCAACTGTAAAAATATTTGACAGGAAAAAGACAAAATGATGATAAAAAGGAATCAGAATAATGATATTGTCCATAGCAATTATTTTCTGGGTTTGCTGGATGACTTTGCACTCTAAAGCAAATCCTTCTCTGTAGCGATCGCTATAATTTGCTTGCTGGGGTTGAAATTGTTTTTCTCAGATTAGATCGCCATATTTATTAATATTACTGACATCAGTATTTTTGAAGAAGGAGACAGGATACAGGAGACAGGAGACAGGAGGAAAATTACATGGGGATTCGCTCCCCCAAGTAATGCGTGAACACCCCCGTTGACGGTGGGGTATTAAACCCACAAAGAAAATGATAATATTATGTCCGTTTAATAACGTTATGGAAAAAACCGAGCTTCTAGCTTCAAAGAAGACTATTTAGTTTTTTAAATGTCTCCTTACTGACTAGAGTTGAGTAGTAGTTACCCATCCTCTGATTACCGGATTTAATTTATTAGTTTTTTAAATGTCTCCTTACTGACTAGAGTTGAGTAGTAGTTACCCATCCTCTGATTACCGGATTTAATTTAGCGGTGTTGGTGATTTGAGGTATGATATCAAATTAGTTAACAAAAAACTTTCTCTTATACTACTCTTTCTTCTTACAGCGCTTTCCGTTGTTATGAGGCACAGTAACAACACTTGGCAAACCAGTTTTTTAAATGTTGAGGATTCATTGACTTAATTGCCACAGAGATGATTCTATCAACCATTTTTGCTGTAGTTGGAGAAAAGCTCCGTAAAAAAGATTTTAATTGTGACCACCATAATTCAATGGGATTAAAATCCGGTTAGTATGGAGATAAATTTATGACTTTAGCTCCTACAGATTCAATTCTATGTTCAATTGATGCTAGTTTATGTGCGGGTAAATTATCCATAACTACTACTGATCCTGGCCATAAGTCAGGCAGTAAAAAATGTTCAATAAATACTTTGAATGCTTTGCTATCCATGGAATTATTTATTGTCATTAACCCTACTACTTCTTTAACACTTATTGCACCAATTACTGTAACTTTTTGACCTCGATAAAATGGCTTCATTTCATATACTCTAGTTCCCTTGTTTGAACCGGCATGAGTTCTTGTTAAACCAAGCATTACACCTGTTTCATCTATAAACACTAAATTTTCTGGGTCTATATCTTTCACTTTTTCCCCATATTCTGCTCTTAATTTTTGAACTCTTTCTGTCCCCACTTGGCTACTACGAAGTGTTTTTTTTACGGCTTAATCCCAGTTTTTGTCAAGCTCGAAATATGGCAGTACGACTTACCAAATTTCCTGTTTTTATCCAAATAATTCACATAATTCTTCTAAAGTTGCATCCGGATGCTCTGATACCAGTTGTTTTAAATCTAAATCTGCATTAGCCAGATGACTAAACCTTGGTTTCCCAGGTTTTAAGGGTTCTAAATTTCCATCTTTTTTCTGTTGCTTTACCAGTTTTTGCACTAAACTTTTAGCAACAGAAAATATCATGACCACCCGACGAATTGATACTTTCTGGTGAATATGTGCAGCAACTATTTTTTCTCGGAGTTCTGTTGGATATGACTTGATAACTACATGATTAAATTCTTATTTCTAACTGTACCTCATAACTTGGGAAACTACTGTATTTCTTCCCTCCTGACTCCTGAGGACTGACTCCTAAATAATTAATTAAGATTAATACCATACACGCTCTTCAGCAACGCCAATTTAGCTATTAGTGTTTGAGCTGATGCAGATGTATAAAGGTAACATATTTCTGCTAATTTTCGATTTTCTGCTAATTTTCGATAATGAGTTCTGATACTTTTGGAGGATGGTTTAATCAGCGTTTTCAATCCTTTCAGTTTTTTCATGTCTATAGATTTGGCAAATTCCATAAGTCTTTCTTCCATACCGTGTAATGTGACGTTTGGACTTTAGGGGACTTATTTCCCCTCCTTGAGGTGTGCCCACCCCCATTCCCCAGGAGGGAAGCTAGAGGGGTGGGTGGAATTGCTTGTTGTCAAACACTCGCTACTTTAGCCATTGCTTGATTAATTTTCTATAGGGAGATTAACCTATCCTTCCTAACAACGCATGAGAGAGAAAAACATTTTTATTATGGCTAATTAATGAGATTTGATATAACCACTAAATTTTAATCATAACTGATTATCCAAACATGATATAATTAACGTTTATTACTTTTGACTTTTTAATTTTGACTTTTGATTTTTTTGAAGGTAAATTATGAGTTCTTGGCAAGATAGTTTCAAGAAATTTACAGGTAAAACTCGATTTGTTGTCTCTCGTTTATTTGTTCACTTAGCGGGTTCAGAGGTAACGCCTTTATTGGGTGTTTTGAATCGAGCTGTGAGGGAGATAGTTGCATCAGAAGGTAACTTGGAAGTAGCAGGAGAAAGACTGGTTGAAGTCTGTCAGAGTCTCCTACAGTATGATACCTATTGGCAGTCTGCTTCTAATGAGGGAGATGTGATCTGGGATGAAGGAGAAGCAGGAGATTTCTTTGACGAACTCTTTACAGACTCAGCCTCTCGTTACCTAAGCTCTGGGGACAATGAAGATTATGAGGCAGATGACCAACCTTTAACTTTATCACCTACTGGTAATTTAGTAGTAATGCTCACAGTTGCTTTTCAGGGAGAAGTGCCAGATATTGAAGCCGATCTTGCTAGCATGAATGCAATGACTGTAGCATTAAAAGCCTTAATTAATCTGCATTATCAAGAAAAACTGCGAGGTATTCAAATACATTTTTCTCCAGCACGTTTAGGGGATGAGTTAGACAATGAACAACTATTACTCAATTTTTCAGAATTGATTCCCCTGTAGGTTATTTCAGTTATCAGTTAGCCTCCTCCGGAGGAGCTACGCTAACAGTACCTCTCCAATAAGGAGGCTACGAAAATACGGAATTTTCTTTTTTTTATCCCCTTAAAAGGGGAGACTTGAGACTACAATTTCTCGGTAAAACTTAAGATAGTTCGGTTGATCAAAATAATTGGGTCGCGCAACCTCGCCTTTTAAGGCGATCGGGTTTTTGGAGGGTTGCTCACGCATCCCCTACTTCCCCTCCCAGGAGGGGTTAGGGGTGGGTTAACTTCTGACTTCTGACTTCTTTATTCCCCTCTCAAAGGTAAAATAAAGGTATAATAATAAGTAACACTCACTCAAAATTAGATTATTTAGGAGCGATCGTAAAATATGTTGCGTAAATTGACGGTATTGTTTATGTGTTTAACATTGTGTTGGACAACAGTCGCTTGTGGCAGTTCAAACACAACTTCAGATCAAAACTCAAATCCCAATATTTCCTCCAACCCCATTAAGCAAAACCGAAACCAAGTAACCCAGGGGCAATATCCTGTACAACAGGCAACTTATAATGATGCTAACGGTGAGTATACATTAATGTTGCTGAATACTCCGTCAGGTACACCACCGATGTATAGTACGACAGATTTGCAAATGGCAAGTTTGACTGAGGAAGAAATTCAGGAAGGCAAAACTAACTATGCTGAGATTAATGGCAACCAAGCTAGTTTACACATTAAACCAGACTTTAAAATTGAATATGTACATAACGTAACTGAAACTCAAACCGATCCCCAAACAGGTAGACAAGAAACAATAATTGTGCGTCGGGAGTCTAATTTCTGGACACCTTTTGCTGGAGCAATAGCAGGTCAGGTAGTTGGTGGAGCAATTAGTAATATGTTGTTCAGACCTCAATATTATGTACCGCCAGTTTATCAACCAGGTGGAGTAATGACTGGTTATGGTGGGTATGGCAATAGCTATGACCAAGCTGTTAACCGATATCAAGAACGTTATCAAGCTCCACCAGCAGCAGTGAAAAATCGTCAAACATTGCGTACTACAGGTGTAACTAATTCAACTAGAAGTAACAACACTCGCAGACAGCAGCAAAATCTCAATCGTTCCACAGGAAGCGGTGCTAGTGCCAGTGACTTGCGTCGTTCCAATCAAGCAAAACCTCGCCAACAACGTCGTAGTTTTGGTAGTGGTGGGTTATCTCCCTCTCGTCGCGGTGGTGGTTTTGGATCTAGACGACGCCGATAAATTAATCACATTTATCTAAAATTATAGCCACAACAATTAATTAATTTGAGCAGGGGCGAAAATTTGTTCGCCCCTAAATTTTGAATTAATTAGCTACTTATATCATGTCCGGTTGAACAGTTATAAATAAACGACGGAGGAATCAGGTGGACCTCCTCAGGAGTCAGGAGGGAAGAAAGAGGAGGAGAAAGTTTTTTTAATCACTAGACATCTGATGGAAAATAAATAAACCTTTTAATTAGAGCAGGTTTTGGATACGAAAAAATCACCCTAAAAAATCATTTTTCGTGCCTTTTTCGTAAAAATATCTTAAAAAAATCTTATCTTTTGCCTGTTGCCTACTCCTGCAAAAAATCTATATCTTTTTCACCAGAGGTCTACTAATTATCCAGACATGATATTACTGTTCTTCTGTAAGAACAGCAGGGAAGAGGGAACAGTGGGAAAAATATTTCCCCTGACTCGGATCATCAGATTCTTCTAAATTTTATGAGTTAATCATCCTCTGAATATTGTGGATTAAGCACTAATTTAATTTTTCAATTTGCACCTGCTTTTCCTTTAGTAATATATCAAAATTAGGCATTGCTGAATTAAGGTATGAAAGTAAGTTTATAGGGAATAGGGAATAGGGAAAAGTTAATAGGGAAAAGTTAATATTAACAAGTAGTTCAAACTATCCAAAATAAAAAATACAAAAGACAAAATTATTAAATCATACCTAGAATCAGCAACGCCCAAAATTAAAACTTACTTTCACAGTTTAAACCAAAATACTATCTTCTAGTTTAATTTAGTCTAGTAGACATCTGGTAAAAATCAAAAATCAAATCAATTCTCACACTAGATATATCAATTCTTTCCCCTCCTGGGAGGGGTTAGGGGTGGGTTCCCTACTGCCTACAGCAAAGCTGCCTACTCCCTATGGGTGGAGGAGATGTCTAGTGCCTATATCTAATTATTGATTGATGTTTCCATCAAAATTTTATGAGAACCCAATTCTGGAGAATTATCAACAGGGCGACGCTGAATATACTGACCATCTGATTGTAAATCCCAAGCTTGACGGTTGTCAGATAACAGAATACCCATAATCTCTTGCAACTCTTTCGTTAAGTCAGGATCTTCAACAGGCGTAATAGCTTCTACCCGACGGTCAAGATTACGAGGCATCCAGTCAGCAGAACCAATATATAACTCCTCTTGAGCATTATTATAGAAGTAGAAAATACGAGAATGTTCTAAATAACGCCCAATAATACTTACTACCTTAATATTTTCACTTACACCCTCTAAACCAGGACGCAGACAGCAAATACCTCGAACAATCAAATCAATTTTCACCCCTGCTTGAGAAGCTTGGTATAACTTAGCAATTATTTTCGAGTCCACCAAAGAATTCATCTTAGCAACAATGCGACCTGTTTTTCCTTTTTGGCAATTCTCAATTTCACGATTAATTAGCTTAATAAAGCGATTGCGCATATTTACAGGAGCTATTAACAATTTCCGATAAGACTGCTGGCGCGAATATCCTGTCAAGAAATTAAACAAATCTGTTAAATCTGCTCCTAACTCTGGGCGACTGCTAAATAAACCTAAATCAGTATAAAATTTAGCTGTTTTGGGATTATAGTTACCAGTGCCAATATGAACATAGCGACGGATATGACCTTCTTCCTGACGCACCACCATCACAATTTTCGTATGAGTCTTCAGACCTGCTAAACCATAAACAACGTGAACGCCAGATTGTTCTAACTTCCGCGCCCACTGAATATTATTTTCTTCATCAAATCTTGCTTTCAATTCCACCAATGCTGCTACTTGTTTGCCATTTTCTGCTCCAGCAATTAAAGCATTAATAATAGGTGAATCTCCAGAAGTCCGGTAGAGAGTCATCTTAATTGCCAAAACATTAGGATCGTGGGCAGCTTGAGTAATGAAACTTTGTACCGTACTTGCAAAAGAGTGATATGGATGATGTACCAATACATCTTTCTGGCGAATGACTGCAAAAAAGTCTATACCATTATTCTTATTATGGTCAGAAGTTGCTATGCGATCACCATAATTTCGCAACCGTGATGGCATAGTAGATGCCCAATTTGGATCTTTGAGTTGTGGTAATGGTAACCCCATGAATGACATCAAATCTTTTAAATCAAGTAATCCATCTACTGTGTATATATCCTTTTCTGATAGCTCCAACTTTTCCATTAATATCTTTTTTAATGTACTCGGCATTGTTGGATTAATTTCCATTCTCACTACGGTACCACCAATACGGCGTTTTTGCAGTTCTTTTTCAATTACCAATAGCAAGTCATCACCTTCATCTTCTTGCACTGATAGATCGGCATCACGAGTAACCCGAAAGAGGTGATATTCCTGGATATCCATACCAGGAAACAGAGCACCCAAATTATGAGCAATGACTTGTTCGAGAGGCACTCCCATCCAATGTACAGTTTCATTCTTTTCTTGCGTCTGTAATTTTTCTGGTAAGGGCAAAAACCGAGGTAATATTTTGGGAACTTTGATTCTGGCTAATAAATCTTCCTGAGTTTCAGGATTTTTCAGCATTACTGCTAAATTAAAACTGAGGTTAGATAGATAGGGAAAAGGGTGACTAGCATCAATAGCTAAAGGTGTTAATACAGGAAATATATGTTCTTCAAAATAGTTTTGTAAGTATGTTTTTTGTTTTTGATTTAGGTCTATATAATGTAGGATATGAATGCCATTTTTTACTAATTCTGGTCGTAAGGTTTGCTCAAAGAATTGATGTTGTAAAGAAACCATTGGCAATAGTCTTTGATTAATCCCATCAAGTTGTTTTTGGGGGGTACGACCGTCTGGAGTTAATTTATTTACTTCAGCTTCTATTTGTTTTTTCAGAATTGCTACTCTGACCATGAAGTATTCATCTAAATTAGAACTAAAAATTCCTAAAAACTTTAAACGCTCTAATAAGGGAGTACGGGGGTCTAAACCTTCAGATAAAACTCTACGGTTAAACTCTAACCAACTAAATTCTCTATTAAAGTAGTATTGTGGATCGCTAAAATTTTTTTCTACGTTAGTTTCTGCACTTTCTGTCGCATTCTTTTTGTTTTTGGACATAGTTAATTAAGGTATATTTTGATATTTGTTCAAATTAATATTGATTGTAAGGTAGTCTTGAACCTTTGTAAAGTATACTTTTTTAATAAATAGTTAGTATAGTTAGATACTTTTATTAATCTAGTTAAATTGGTGGTAAAGTTCAATTTTTTCACAGGATGAAGTGATAGAAATAAGATAGTAATTTTTTGGACTTTGTTTGTGATAGCAATCCTATTTCAGTTGCGGGTAAAAATATCTTTGAATTTAGGGAACTATTAACAGGGAACAGGGAATAGAGGTAAAAGTTTCAGATTTTTTATATATCCTTAGATTTTTGACAAATTATTTCTGATTGCTATCTTTCTCTAGATAAGTTATGGTTTGGTAAATAAATGTTTAAATGATGGTATTGAAGAAGGAGACAGGAGACAGGAGACAGGAGGAAAATTACATGGGGATTCGCTCCCCCAAGTAATGCGTGAACACCCCCGTTGACGGTGGGGTATTAAACCCACAAAGAAAATGATAATAGTTGAATTTCTTTGAGTTTCAGTAGCACAAATATCTGTGCTATTTTTTAGGAGTAAAAATTTGTAGCCTTAGCAAAAAAAATAATGCTTTGTTTAACCGTTTTTTGTGGATGAAAATCTATGTATTATGAAGATTGCGTAAAGGTATTATGAAGATTATGTAAAGCCACTAAAAAATCACTCAAAAGTAATAATGTTTATGTTATAGTAAATTCCAAGCTTTGTTCCATGAATATCCCGAACCTCTTGCTGTGTCATACAAGATTTTATTATTAATAAAAGCATTGTAAATTAAGCTGATGGTGTTTTGATCCAACAAAGCCCTAAATCAAGATAAAGTTAGGCAAAATAAACAGGAAATTCTAATCTTATGGCAACTTTTAATGTAACCAACACCATGGATGCGGGTAATGGCAGTCTGCGGGCTGCTATTGCGATGGCAAATGCTACGCCGGATGCCGATACCATTACCTTTGATAGTTCCCTCACAGGAATGACCATCGGACTGACCAGTGGAGAATTATCGATCACCAATCCTCTCACCATCAATGGATTAGGTGCAAATCTGCTGACAGTGGATGCACAACAGAATGGCTTCCGGGTCTTCAATATCGATAACGGCAATAACGATCTGATTGATGTATTCATAGATGGCTTAACCATTACTGGAGGCAATCCAATAGGTGGTGGTGGTGGAATTTTCACCTCCGAGAATCTGACCGTTCAAGACAGTATTATCTCCGGCAATACCTCAACTGGCATTGAGGGGCAATACGACATAGGCAGATCTATTGATGGTGGTGGAATCAATAGTTATGGTGGTTATTTGAAAATCGTCAACACAGATATTATTAATAATGAAGTCAAGGGACAATTAGCCGACGGAAACCCCGAATTTCAAAATGATTTTGGTGACGACCCTGACGGTGGTGGTGTATCCATCCGCAATGGTCAGCTCAACGTTGTTGATAGCACTATTTCCGGTAATAAAGTCACTGGTGGTCTGAGTGACGGTGGTGGGATTTATGGTTGGTATAGTGACATAACGGTTACTAATTCGACTATCTCTGGCAATACTCTTGAAGGAACTGCCCTGGGTAGCGGTGGTGGTATTTATAACCGCCATGGTAATACGACAATCGCAAACTCAACCATCGCTAATAATTCGACATTAATGACCAGTGAGTTCGGATCTGCTGATGGGGGCGGTATTTTTAGCCGTAATGGCGATCTAGAAATTACCAATTCAACTGTCTCAGGTAATTCAGCAGTTGGCCTAGATCGAACAGATGGTGGCGGAGTTTACAGTAAAAATGGCAATTTAACCGTTGCTAACTCTACTATTTCTTATAACAGTACTGCGGGTAATAGCGCTGATGGTGGAGGTATTTTCAGTAGTTCTGGTATCGCAACAATTACCAATTCTACCATTTATGGTAATTCTGCTGATGGACGTGGAGGTGGTTTATTTAGTGAAGGGAGGACAAACCTCACCAATACCATCATTGCCAACAGCACTGGTCGCGATGCCGTGCTGAAGACTAGCAAGATCGACACTAACGTCAATAATTTGATTGAAGACGGCCATTATAATCCATTTTTATCAGGCGATCCTGGTTTGGGTCCCCTACAAAATAACGGTGGTTCTACTGAAACCCACGCCTTACTCTCTGATAGTATTGCTATTGATGCCGGGGATAACGGAGGTGCAACAGGATTAACGTTCGACCAACGGGGGCAGGAATTCGATCGCATTGTCAATGGTACGGTAGATATCGGTGCTTATGAAGTACAGGAACCTCAGCCACCAGCTCCCGAACCTCAGCCACCAGCTCCCGAACCTCAGCCACCAACTCCCGAACCTCAACCACCAACTCCCGAACCTCAACCACCAGCTCCCGAACCTCAACCACCAACTCCCGAACCTCAACCACCAACTCCCGAACCTCAACCACCAACTCCCGAACCTCAACCACCAACTCCCGAACCTCAACCACCAACTCCCGAACCTCAACCACCAACTCCCGAACCTCAACCACCAACTCCCGAACCTCAACCACCAACTCCCGAAACTGAATCTTTACTGTTTAGCCTAAAAAACAACCAAACTCTAGGTGGAGTTATAGCAATGAGCGCTGGCATCTTTACATATTACATAAATATTGATAATGTAACATAAAAGTAACTGTATGAGCTGTATTTTTCATAAATTAGGCGATCGCTAAAGGTTAAAGTTTTAAGGATGCGTTAATCTGAGTTACAAAACTATTCAAGCTGCCTGTCAACAATTGAAAACTCAAAAGTCAAAACTTAAAATTGAAGATTCTACACATCCAACACTCCACACTGAACATCTCAAAAAACTTTGGGATTTTTGTCGAACTCAAGCTCGTCCTCAACTAGAAGGTTTAGCGCAACGCATTGAAACATCTGCAACTTGGGATGACTTGGTTTTACCAGAACAACAACGTCAAGTGTTGACAGATATAGCGACTCACCTGCGACAAAAAGCAAAAGTTTACCAAGAATGGGGTTTTGCCAGTAAAGGGAATCGAGGTTTAGGTATAGCTGCCCTGTTTTATGGTGAAAGCGGAACTGGTAAAACTATGGCAGCAGAGGTACTAGCTAATGAATTTCACCTCGATCTTTACCGCATAGACTTGAATGCAGTAGTGAGTAAATATATTGGGGAAACAGAAAAGAATTTAGGGCGTATTTTTACTGCTGCCGAAACTGGAGGAGTCATCTTACTATTTGATGAAGCTGATGCTCTATTTGGCAAACGAACTGAAGTACAAGATAGCCACGATCGCCACGCCAATGTTGAAGTATCTTACTTACTTCAGCGCATGGAAGCATATCAAGGTTTAGCCATTCTCACCACAAATTTAAAAAATGCTTTAGATTCTGCTTTTCTGCGCCGTATTCGGTTTATGGTGTCTTTTCCGTTTCCAGAAGCACCTTCACGGACGAAAATTTGGCAACGCATTTTCCCATCTCAAACACCAACTCAAGGTTTAGACTATCAGTTACTAGGACAACTTAAGGTAGCTGGGGGCAATATCCGCAATATTGCTTTAAATGCAGCTTTTATCGCTGCTGATGAAAATGAACCTGTAATGATGAGACATATTCTGCAAGCTGCGCAACGGGAGTATCTCAAATTAAAAAGGTTGTTGACTGATGAAGAAACGAGAGGATGGTATTAATATAGCGCTACGCACAAGTTAGAAGTCAAAATTCAAAAGTCAAATACTTACCTGTTTCGCTCTAAAAGTAAAGTAATATTTCATTTTTCCCTCAAAGCTTTCTTTTATTGTTATTCTTTTTTTACCTTGGATTTTGTTTGTTATGGCAATTCCTATAACGAGTGATATTATGTGTCCCCTCCTGGGGAGCTACGCTATTGGTAAAACACTGATAATAGTAGCTTTAAGCTGCGCTAAAGTGCAACTTGGCATATTGTGGTTGCTAAAGCCCAAATACAAACAAGAACTTTTTTATAACTAATTCCCGAACATGATTTAATCTCTCAACGTAAGACCTAAAAACCTTTTTAATGTTAATCCAAAGTTGACTGCCTATGATCGAGTATGTTATCTCATTTCTCAAGAATAAACTTAACAACTACATTCGAGTCAAAACTGGCTCCCAGGGTTTTGAGGTCGTATTTATTCAGGAACGAAATCAGAAAGAGATTTCCTTCCAAGATAATGCCATTACTACGTTATTAGTCAACTTAGAAGAAGACTATACTTTTCGTTCTGGTGCCGCTTATGAAAGGATGCCTCATGGGGGTGTGAACGCGCCAAATAACCCTAATCTTTACCTCAATTTATATGTTCTTTTTGCCGCAAATTTTACAGATTACAGTCAGTCTTTAAAGTTCTTATCCCTAATTATAAAATATTTTCAAAGTCATCGGTTATTCGACCATAATAACTCTCCAAATCTCAATGATGAGATTGAAAAGTTGACCCTTGAATTGGTTAATTTGCCTTTTACTGAACAAAGAGAAGTATGGGCTGCTTTAGGTATGTCTTATATACCTTCTGTTATTTATAAAGTTAGAATGGTTGTCTTTACAGATACAGATAGTCTCGGAATTGATGCCGATATAACTGATGTAGAAGTGATTAGTCAAAATCTCTAGTTTTGATGTTAAAATGTCACATAATTTGAGTCTAGATGATGAATTATAAAAACTATTTGAATTGAGTATTTTTCACGAATATTATCGCGACAATATATGTCCTGACTTTCTTGTTGAGCCAACAATTAAATGTAGTAAAATCCTGAGTGGTCATCGTCTGATTGTTAAAAATAAAGTCAACGGAATAGTGGTTGTTGCACCCGTAGATTCAGAAAATAAACCAGAGTTTGAACTTGCTGAAAATTTGCAATTAACTTTTAAGTTAAAACTCAAAAATAAAAATTTTATAGATTTTACAGAAATTGATTGGAAACCAGTTGATAATTCTATCTATCAATATAATAATCAAAATCATACTCAAATAGGAGAGTCAGACTTAGAAATAACTCAAACTCAATTATCTATCCAAAAATTGCCCAAGGGACAAAATATTTTTGGCATTGTAGATATTTATAATAATTCCTCATTGCCTAAAAAAATGAGCAAAAGTAGTGAATATAAAATCACCTTTCATGCCAAAAAACAACAGTGGTGCTATTACCTAATAACTGATAATATAACTAATGGCAATGAATTCTTGATTCTAGATAAAGATACAACTAGAGAAGCAGAAATTACATTTACTCGATTTGCGAAAGCCGAAGCTGAAAAAAACGATCCAATATTTTCGGCACTGAGTCAACAATTTCCTCAATCTCAACAGTATCTCTTTAAATCTGACTTACAAATTCCCTGTCAGGAAGGAGGCATAAAAAATATTCAACTTGTACATCATAAAAATGGAAATGGAGAAAGTGAAAATGTCTGGATAGAACATTTACCTAATCCACCCAATCATAACGGGATTCAAGTTATTAATGCTCTCAAATATCTTTGACATACTCTCCGGCCTAAAGGCACGGAGATTCTCCTGAAACCAGGATTCTTGGTTCAATGAGTCCACTTAAATCAGATACGCAAGCGATACCTAAGCCAGAGATGGTTCTCTCCCCAAGCGTTTGCTCTATTTCAAGAGCCTGTTCCCGTATGCCCTACGGTACAGTTCAAACCTTAAAAGACTTTGGTTCTCTGGTACTTGATGCTTAAAGCTTTTCCATGCACAAGCATTACTGTGCAAAACCCCATAACTTTAGTTTTCAAGGTGCTAGTTTGCTACGATTAGTAGCTAGGTTTTTAGAGTGGTTGAATACCTTTGCCACTTATATAAGTATAACACAAAGTCCCCCTTTTAGGGGGAGGCTTTAAACCCAATTTTTCGGTAAAATTTGCCAATCAAAACAAATAAAGGACTAATAATGGTAACATATAAAACTCCCAATGTTTATGTTGAAGAAATTTCGACAATTCCTCCCTCAGTGGCCGAAGTTTCTACAGGAATTCCAGCTTTTATTGGTTACACAGAAAAAGCAGAAAAAGATGGTGAAGATTTAACGAATGTACCAACTAGAATTAGTTCGATTCTTGATTATGAAACTTTGTTTGGTAAAGCTGAGGAATCGAGCTTTGATGTAACAACAAAAGATGGTGAATTGGGACTATTAGTAATCCCGACATTAAATATTTAATGTATTATGCTTTACGCTTCTATTTTGATAACGGAGGAGGTGCTTGTTACATTGTTTCTATTGGTAACTACAGTGAAGATCCTAAAGCAAAAGCTGATTTTGTCGCAGGTTTATCTGCTTTAGAAAAAGAAGATGAACCTACCTTAATCCTACTTACTGATGCAGTTAACTTAGCAACAGAGGATGATTATTACGCTCTTTGTACACAAGCTTTAGTGCAATGCAATAAACTAAAAGATCGGTTTGCTATTTTTGACGTTTTGCCAGAACAAACATCTACAGGAGGTGTTAGTAATTTCCGAAATGGAATTGGTACAGATTATTTAAAATATGGTGCAGCTTATTATCCCTACCTCCAGACATCACTGAACTATTATTACAGCGATGATTCTGTAACTATTACTACAACTCCTGCTCTTCCCTCACCGTCAACTCTAAATTCTATCAAAAGCAGTAATACCGCTCTCTACAACAAAATCAAAACTGAAATAGGCAAACAGCGAATTGTATTATCCCCAAGTGCTGCTTTAGCAGGAGTATATGCCAAAGTAGATCGGGATAGAGGTGTTTGGAAAGCACCTGCTAATGTGAGTTTAGCATCGGTACTTGGTCCAACAGTTAAAATTAGTAACGAAGAACAGGAGGATCTTAACGTCGATCCTACCGCTGGAAAATCCATCAATGCCATTCGTAGTTTTACCGGAAAAGGAACCTTAGTTTGGGGGGCAAGAACCCTAGCGGGTAATGACAATGAATGGCGTTATATTCCTGTGCGCCGACTATTTAATCTGATTGAAGAGTCAATTCAAAAATCTACCGCATTTGTTGTCTTTGAGTCTAATAATGCCATTACTTGGTTGAAAGTCAAATCCATGATTGACAGTTATTTAGAGGGGTTATGGCGACAAGGGGCGCTAGCGGGTACGACACCAGAAGAAGCTTTCTTTGTGAATATTGGACTTGGTAAAAGTATGACACAACAGGATGTTTTAGAAGGACGAATGATTGTGGAAATTGGAATTGCAGCAGTTCGTCCTGCTGAGTTTATTATCCTCAAATTCTCCCACAAATTACAGGAATCATAGGATTAATAATGGATAATGGATAATTGATAATTGATAATTAATCTCTAAAAATTGAAAGCTTCTCTTGACAAAGAGATAATGAATTAATTATCAACTAATAAATAATTATTCATTATAAATTGCAATTTACTATAAGTATTCTGGGGTTTTAATTAGTGATATTGAACTTCAAAAAACTACTAAATATTGAAATTTCAAGGAAAAAATAAATTATGGCAACTACAGCAGAAGAAATCAAAAATAGTTATCCTATTCCGGTATTTTATTATCGAGTCACTATAGATGGAGATGACTCCCACGCTTTCTCAGAAGTATCGGGATTAAGCATTGAATATGAGACTATTACCTATAGAGATGGCATGAGTTATAAAGATGGGGCAAAGCATATGCCAGGATTAGACACTCCTGTTAATCTAACTCTACAAAAAGGGATAGTTAGACAAGATAGCTATTTGTTGAACTGGATAAGTACAATTAAATTAAATACGGTACAAAAGCGAGACATTAGGATTGACTTATTAGATGAAACTGGTGAAGCGGTTGTTTCTTGGACGGTAATAGATGCTTTCCCTAAGAAATTAGATGCACCATCATTTAATGCTACTAGCAATGAAGTCGCTATTGAAAGTTTAGAATTAATGGCGAGCAATCTTAAGATTGAGTATGCTGGATAATTGATAATTGATAATTGATAATTGATAATTACTTGATAATTACTTGATGATTAAGACTGATAGGATTGAATTAAGTAGGGATTAACTATCAATTATCAATATAAATTTTGCCATTTATATCATTAGGAATTACACCCGAAAAAACACAACATTTGTAGGGGGTTTCTGCCATTCGCACCCTGGAATGGTTGTATAGTTTCACATTTTCCGTAATTCCTCAGAATGGATAATTGATAATGGATAATTACTTGATGATTAAGACTGAGAGGATTGAATTAAGTGGGGATTAACTATAAATTATCAATATAAATTTTGCCATCTATATAATTAGGAATTACACAGGGAGGAACACACCATTTATAGGGGCGAATGTCAAAAATATCCCTAGAATGGTTGTATAATTTCACATTTTGCGTAATTCCTCAGAATGGATAATTGATAATGGATAATTACTTGATGATTAAGACTAAGAGTATTGAATCAAGTAGGGATTAACTATCAATTATCAATATAAATTTTGCCATCTATATAATTAGGAATTACACAGGGAGGAACACACCATTTATAGGGGCGAATGTCAAAAATATCCCTAGAATGGTTGTATAATTTCACATTTTGCGTAATTCCTCAGAATGGATAATTGATAATGGATAATTACTTGATGATTAAGACTAAGAGTATTGAATCAAGTAGGGATTAACTATCAATTATCAATATAAATTTTGCCATCTATATAATTAGGAATTACAC
>NZ_JAAHGU010000009.1:42591-70519 GCF_010692685.1 Okeania sp. SIO2F5
TTCCTCAGAATGGATAATTGATAATGGATAATTACTTGATGATTAAGACTAAGAGTATTGAATCAAGTAGGGATTAACTATCAATTATCAATATAAATTTTGCCATCTATATAATTAGGAATTACACCCGGAAGAACACAACATTTGTAGGGGATTTCTGCCATTCACCCCCTGGAATGGTTGTATAATTTAAAATTTTCCGTAATTCCTCAGAATGGATAATGGATAATGGATAATTACTTGATGATTAAGACGGATAGGATTGAATTAAGTGGGGATTAACTATCAATTATCAATATAAATTTTGCCATTTATATAATTAGGAATTACACGCGGAGGAACACACAATTTGTAAGAGATTTCTGCTATTCGCACCCTAGAATAGTTGTATAATTTCAAATTTTCCGTAATTCCTCAGCAGGAGGTACTAATAACTCAATAACTAATAACTAATAATTAATAACTGAAATGAGCAATAAATTTCCGATTCCAGAACTAACTTTGACTGAAAATCCTCCTGTAGGATTTCATTTTATGGTCGTATTTTTTATTGCTGGAATAATCCCTAATCCATTAGATATTCGCTTTCAAAAAGTATCAGGAATTTCTGCGGAAATAGAGACAACAGAAATTCGTGAAGGGGAGGAGAATATATTCAGCCATCGTTTGCCCGATCGAGTAACTTATAATAACTTAGTTTTAGAAAGAGGAATGGTAATTGGTTCCCCTCTAAATGTAGAATTTAATGTGGCAATGAGTTCCATGAAATTAGCACCTAGTAATGTATTAGTTATGTTGCTAAATGAAAATAGCGTTCCTCTTTCTAGTTGGTTATTTCAGAGAGCTTATCCAGTCAAATGGACGGTATCAGATTTAGATGCAAATGCTAATGAAGTAGTTATAGATACAATGGAATTAGCTTATACCAGATTTCAAAGTATGAGAATTTAATTATGCCTGTAGAAATTAAAGAATTAATTATTCGTGCCAATATTGTCGATAGTAGTGAGACAAATTCAGAATCACAGCTAGATAATACCGAACAAAAACAAGAAATTATTGCTGCTTGTGTAGCACAAGTCCTCAAAATATTGGAACGTAAACAAGAAAGGTAAAAAATAAAATGGTAAAAAATCCTTTCAAATTAGAAAAGCTAAAAATTAATGCTTATCAAGATGAAGGAAGAAGTTTATTAAAAGGAACTTTTACAGCAATGTTTAATCCTGAATCTTATTCCTTAAAATATGAGAATGTTTATCAATCTTATCAGGGAATTAATACCAGTGGACGGAAGGCACAATATTCTCTTAGTAAACCACAAAGTTTATCTCTGAAATTAATTTTAGATGATACAGGGGTAGCAGATTATGGAGGTTCAGGATTTGCAACTGCTGCATTGATTGGCAAACTGACAGGAACTAAAGATGTTTATAAACAAGTTCAGACATTTCTGGAGTTAACTTCTTACATGGATGGTAAAATCCATGAACCTAAATTTCTGAAAATTGAGTGGGGAGACTTAATTTTTGATTGTCGTCTCGAATCTGTTGAGATTAATTATACACTTTTTAATCGGAGCGGACAACCTATTAGGGCTGAATTGGATACTCTTTTTATTGGGGATATACAAGATTCTAAACGTGTTAAAAAGGAGAAGAAAAATTCACCAGATTTATCCCATTATAAAACTGTAAAAAGTGGAGATAAATTGCCTTTAATGGCTCAAGAAATATATGGCGATCCGAGCTATTATATCCAGCTTGCTCGTGCTAATAATCTTAATAATTTTAGAAAGTTAAAAATAGGTACAACTATTAAATTACCTCCTATTGAATAGTGTGGGAAGTGTGGGGAGTGTGGGGAATGTGGTTAACCCACCCCTATTGAATAAATAGTGTGGGAAGTGTGGGGGGCGTGGGGAGTGTGGGGAGTGTGGGGAGTCTGAGGAGTGTGGTTAACCCACCCCTAACCCTTCCCTGGAGGGGAATATGAGAAATTAACCCCAACTCCTGGGGGATATGGGAAACTTACGCCTAATTCGTTGAATATGCTAACCTACCTCTAACTCCTCTCAGGAGGGGAATGAGGAGAATTTTGTAAAAAAGTACCAGCTTTTTGCTAGAAGCGAGCTGCAAAAAGTAAGCATTTTGGGGTAATTAGGGCTTGCTGAATAAATATTAAAGTGTTTACCGATCAATATTTAAGCCTTTTAAGATACTAATAAAGTACTAGCTTTTAGGTAATTCCAGTTAAAAAATCTAGGATTTTAGGCAAGACAGGGGAGAAAGTCAAGGGCAAATTATTCTGGCTAACTATTCTATTTTATGATTCTCATTAGTTCTGGATTCTGGATTCTCGATTCTAGCTCTTTTCCTAAAAAAAGACTGTTTCAGCAAACCCTAATTATGACAGAAAAATTATTCCTCCGACTCTCTCCGTTTTCCCCTCCAGGGATGAGTTAGGGGTGGGTTTGAAACTATACTTCAGCAAAGCCTAAGTAGTAGGTAAAAGAAAGGAATAGGAAATTTTATTACTGTCAGTTCAGCAAACATAATATTAGAGAAAACTTTAGTTCTCGAACAGAAGAAAATAATTATTCTCTATTCCCTATTTTTACATAGTAATTATAGCAATTTCCACTGCCCGTAAAGTACATTTACTATCTCCCTAAATCCCCCTTTTTAAGGAAAACTTTGAAAGCTCCCCATTTTTTTAACTATGCTTTATAAACATCTTTCTTAACATAAAGATTGATAAACAATACAACTTGTATTTATGTCTTGAATCGGCTTTTTTATCAAAAAAAGTATAGTTTTAAATACACTTTTTTGAGAGCTGTACACAAAATTCTTGCTCCCCACACTCCCCACCCTCCCACAAAGGTTTCAGGAGTTCCTTATAAAGTATAGCTTTTTAAGGGGGGCAGTGGGACTCTAAAACAAACATAATATTAGAGAAAATATTAGTTGTGGAATAGAAAAAAAGAATTATTATCTATTCCCTATTTTTACATAGTAATTATATTTTATTTTATTGGTATAAAAATAATGAGTGGTGTCGTCACAACAACAATTTTGAGTAATGGCTCAAGAATAGACCCCGAATATAATGTTATGTCAATTGACATAATTAAAGAGGTAAATAAAATTCCGATCGCTCAAATAACTTTATTAGATGGTGACGCAGCTAAACAGGAATTTCCGATTAGTAATACAGACTTTTTTAAGCCTGGAAATAAAGTTGAAATTAAGCTTCGTTATGAAGGAAAATTACAAAAAGAAGCAACAGTTTTTGAAGGCATTATAGTTAAACATTCTGTACAAGCAGATCGATATAGTTCTTTATTGACTATTGATTTAAAAGATGCAGCTATTAAACTTACTACTGAAAGAAAAAGTGTAGTTTTCCGAGACATGACAGACAAAAAAATTATTGATGAAATAATTAAAAAAGGAGGCTTAAAAGTAACATCTATTGCTGCAACTAAACCAACCCATAAAGAGATAGTGCAATATTACTGTACAGATTGGGATTTTATTTTATCTCGTGCTGATGTTAATAGTCAGTGGGTGTTAGTTGATGATGGGGAAATAAGTTTGGTTGAACCTAATTTAACAGGGGCAGTAAAACATACTTTTGAATATGGCATTAGTGATATATATGAATTTGAAATGGAAGCTGATATTAGTCATCAATATGGAACTATAGAAAGTACAGCTTGGGATATTAAAACACAAAAAAATTTACCACCTAAAAAAGCAAAAAATGTTTCTCTAAGTCAGGGTAATTTGAAAGGAGATGAATTAGCAAAAAGTATTGGGGCGGAAAACTATCAACTAATTAATTCCAGTCAATTAGATGACCAAGAATTACAAGCTTGGGCAGATGGAAAAATGCTCAAAAGTCGTCTTTCAATGTTGAAAGGTCGCTTCAAAATTCCTGGATTTGCAGATATTAAGCCAGGAGATACAATGGAAGTTGATGGTATTGGTAAACGCTTCAATGGCAAAACATTAATAACAGGAATTAGACATCAAGTTAATGCTCAAGGTTGGCAAACAGATGTACAATTTGGTTTATCTCCAAACTTTTTTGCTCAACAAAATAATAATATTATCGATCGTCCAGCAGCAGGATTAATTCCAGCAATTAATGGTTTACAAATTGGGATTGTTGATAAGTTTGAGTCAGACCCCGATAAACAGTTTAGAGTAAAAGTAAGAGTACCGACAATAGAAAAGGATGGTGTTATTTGGGCTAGGTTGGCTTCTGTTGAAGCTGGTAATAAAAGAGGTATTTTTTTTAGACCAGAACCTGGTGATGAAGTAATTCTTGGTTTTATTAATGATGACCCTAGACAAGCAATAATTCTTGGTGCAGTACATAGTGAAAAAAATGTTTTGCCAATAGGTTTGGAAGTAACTCAGGAAAATTATAAAAAAGGAATTGTCACCAAAGAAGGTCTAAAAATTATCTTGGATGATGAGAATAAGTTAATTGAAATTAGTACGCCTAATTCTAATATTTTTAGATTATCAGATAAAGATGGAGGTATTTATTTAGAAGATGAAAATGGGAATACGATGATTATGGATGATAAAGGGGTTCAGATTAAGTCAAGTAAAGATATTGTGATTGAGGGTAAAAATATAACTATTAAAGGTTCAAAAGTCGATGTTAATTGAGGAACCCACCCCTAACCCCTCCCAGGAGGGGGATGATAACCCACCCCTAACCCCTCCCAGGAGGGGGATAAGATTAGGAAGAGGGGGACAAGATAGAATTAAGGTCAACAATTTATCATTATAAATACAACCACACAAACAACCAAAATTTATGATGAATTTATTGAATTTATCAAAATAATATGGGTCTAAAACCCCGCCTTTTAAGGCGAAATATTTTTGTAGAGTTGCTCAAATCCCCTACTTCCCCTCCTGCTCCCCTCCGAGGAGGGGTTGGGTGTGGGTTGGGTTAGGGGTGGGTTAACTTCTGACTTCTGACTTCTGACTTCTGACTTCGTTAACGCTGGAGGTACAACCCCGGAAACTTTGACTCAATTTAAATATTCTGAGCAAATAAAAGAGCAAATAGAAAACCTAATTTATCCTTCAAAAATAGAGACCCATGAATGTATGAATATTTTTGAAATAAACAATTAATTTAAAGGTAATTACCATGTCTCAAACCATATTAAAACCCCAAAATACAATTCCACCTCTCGAAAATGGAGACCAACTTACTCGGATAGAATTTGAACAACGTTATGAACAAATGCCTCATGTCAAAAAAGCCGAATTAATCGAAGGAATAGTTTATATGGCATCACCTTTACGAATTAGACAACATGGTAATCCCCATACTCGGATTATGACTTGGTTAGGCACATATTGGTCAGCTACACCAGGGGTTGAAGTAGGAGATAATTGTACAGTACGCCTTGATGCAGAAAATGAACCTCAACCTGATGCTTTACTCAGAATTACTGTAGATGGACAATCAACTATTAGCGAAGATGGTTATGTAGAAGGTGCGCCAGAATTAATCGTAGAAATTTCAGCTAGTACCGCCTCTATCGATCTACATGATAAATTAAAAGCTTATCGACGTAATCAAGTTCAAGAATATTTAGTTTGGCGAGTTTATGACGGAGAATTTGATTGGTTTCGCTTAAGGCCAGGTAAATATATTAAACTTCAACCAAATGAAAAAGGTATTATTTGTAGTGAATATTTTCCTGGATTATGGTTAGATCAAGCAGCTTTAATTGCAGGAGATTTAGCCCAAGTTTTGGCAATTTTACAACAGGGATTAAATTCTTCAGAACATCAAAATTTTATCACTAAATTGACGGCAAAATCTGATTTATTGCCAATTTCCTGAACTTAAATATTCGGAAAGCAATAGGTAATAGCTGTTTGCGCAGCATTCCGCAGGCAATGCTTATACCAATTCACTCTAAAAATGTCACAAATAGTTTCAAACTATATATTGAAATAATTTTATGAAACTACTGTAGCGTAAAAGTTATGAGTCTATAAAATCTTACTTTTGACTTTTGACTTTTGACTTTTGAATTCCGTGAAACGGTATTACAAATTATCAAAATTTTCTCACTCTCCCGATTGAATAAGTAAAATAATAAATAATCATAAAAGATGGATACTAATAACTCTTTTTTAGGAACAGGATGGAGTTTTCCTCCTACATTTAACCAAAACACGGGAACTGTAGAGATGGTATCGGATGAGTCAGATATTATCCAAAGTCTGGAGATTATTCTCTCAACTCGTCCAGCAGAAAGAATCATGCAGCCTGATTTTGGTTGCGAATTAAGTCAATTTCTGTTTGAGGAAATTAGTCAAGGTTTAATAACAGGAATTAGAGGTATAATTTCTGATGCTCTTGTGTACCATGAACCCCGTATAAATGTAGAAGAAATTAATATAGAAGAAAGTGAACAAGAAGGTTTATTGTTAATAAGTATTATCTATACAGTGCGGGCAACTAATTCTAGATATAATTTAGTTTATCCTTTTTATATTAATGAAGCACAAATTAGTGGATAAAGACTGATGAAACAAACCTATTATCTAACGACAACTGTTCAAAAAGGTAATCATGTTGATATTACTTACAAATTGGGTATAAAGCCTCCCCTTTCAAGGGGATGAAAAAAAATAAACTTCAGTATTTCAATCCTGATGCTTTCCTAGATCATGCTGCGCAAACAGCCAGAGGTACTGATAAATGAAGACAAAAAATAATAAATTTTAAGGATAAAGATATTGGCAACTATAACTGACATTAGCACTTTTATCGCCATTGATTCTAACTCTGATAGTAGTCGTCCCGTAATTGCAGGAACTCGAACATCAGTTCGCAGAATTGCTGGTTTATATAATCAAGGGAACAATGCTGAAGAAATAGCAATAAGATTAAATCATTTAACAATAACTCAAATTTATGCAGCATTAACCTATTATCATGCTAATAGAGAAGAAATAGACAAAGATATAGTAGATGAGCAAACTGCTTATGAAGAACTTGCTAAACAACATTACCAGCAAACCAAAACCTGAAAATGAGCAAAATTCGTCTTTATTTGGATGAGGATACAATGGATAACGACTTTCTCAGAGCATTACGTCTTCGGAATGTAGATGTTTTGTCGGCAGGGGAAGCACAAATGTTGTCTTGTACGGATGAAGAACAATTAAAATGGGCATTAGATAATCAGCGTATTATTTATAGTTTTAATGTCCGAGATTTTTATAGAATTCATACTAATTTAGTAAAACAAGGACAACAACACGCTGGAATTATTTTGAGTATTCAAAGTTATTCAATTGGCGAGCAAATGCGTCGCCTTTTAAGAATAATTGCTAGTATATCGGCAGAAGAAATGGCAAATCAAATAGAATTTTTGAGTGCTTGGGGAGAGCAATAGCGCGATAGCTTCTACCTGAAAAATTGATTTTAAAAGCAAATAAATAAATAAATATAAATAAAAGAAAAATTTATAGTATATCAAAGAGGCATAGTAATTATGGCAAATATGGGCAAACAAAAAGTTTCATCTAAGCAAGTCCCCAACTTAGGTCAGAAAAAGAGCATTTTTTCCCAAAGGAAATTTCCTCAGTCTACTCAAAATGCTACAGCAATCTCAGCAACAACGGATTTGTCAGAATACCGCAAACCCCAACCAGGGGAAATGATTGCTAATGTAATGCAAAGTCCCTCAACTTCAAGGTCTTCATTGCCACCAAATTATGTAACAGATAATCAGTTAACTGCACCGAAGCGTCAGCAAAGGGAAATTAATTTTTCCCCAGTAAACCAGCTCAAAGCTCCCCCACGCCACAGGAATCTTTCAGAAGATACCACAGAACCTATACAAAAGCAAGAAAACTCAATCCCTAATCAAACGGGATTACCGGATAATTTGAAAGCAGGGGTAGAAAGCTTATCGGGATATTCCCTTGATAATGTTAAGGTTCATTATAATTCGCCTAAACCTGCTCAGTTAAAGGCATTAGCTTACACTCAAGGGATGGATATTCATGTAGCACCTGGACAGGAGAAACATTTACCCCATGAAGCATGGCACGTTGTTCAACAGATGCAGGGAAGGGTTAAACCGACAATGCAAATGAAGGGTTTGGGAGTGAATGATGATGAGGGGTTGGAGCAGGAAGCAGATGCAATGGAGAGAAACAAAATAGAGATACCTACCTTAAAAGACCAACCATATAATAGTAAAACTAATGGAGTAACTACTCGAATTAGCAAACAGGGTAATGTAATCCAAAGATTTAGCATCCTTGATTACTTAGCTGGAAAGATGAGTGAAGATGAAAAGGATCATTATTGCTTCATTCGTTCTAACTACAATCCATTAAACTGGTTTGCACAAATCCATAATGAAGCCTACGAAAGAGGAAATACGGCATACCACTCGACCTCAGTACATGGCGCACAAAACACTTTGAGCAATATACGTGATAGACACTTCTCTAATCCTGGGGGACCGAGGCCCATGAGTCTTATGCTGAACACATTGACAGGAGTTAGAGGGAACATCAGGAAACAAAAATATAGTAGTAGATTTAATTCATCCAGTTGGGAAAAGCACGCTCGAAACGATGCTATTAATCTTTTTTCGAGTAGAGCAAGAACAGCAGGTTTTGCCGTAACATGGCAGAATGTTCCACCTCCTTTTGGGGCACCGGGAGTTGGTAATTCTACATCTCAATTTTATATCACTTATTCAAATCCGTATTTCGGCAATTATGACGTAGGGATTACTTCGCAGCATACAGGAATGGGTCAGGTAGGCCCATCACAAGTTACTAATGTTGTGAAGGTAACAATAAACTATTATCAGAACGGTCTTAATCAACTAACTGCTTGGATCGGACAAATGTTTCCAGTACCTGCCGCTGCTGCCAATACCAATACTGGTCCAGTAATAATGGGAAATTCTCAAAGTACAGCGTGGAGTTTCTCAGATTTTAATCCATTGCAGTAGCCTGGAGAGCAATCCCATGATAGGCAAATATTACAGAGTTTAGAATTTGCAAGACTTTTCGGAGAGTGACAGAAGAGGGGTAGGTTTTCACCTGGACAGGTTAATGGTTTCATATTCTTTTTTGGAGATGTCTAATGTAAGGAAGCAAAATTAGCATCTTTCGGAGTTCGGATTCCAGATGAACTTGAATATCCTGAACTCTATCCTTTTACAGTTGCGGAAATTTTAGATGATGAATTTTATGGAATTAGGGATTAGGTGTTAGGTAGAAGAAAAAATGATGAAGACTTGAGTTATTAAATGAATACGATGATCAGATTTATCGCTCTAGTGAGAAAATACCAAAACCCAAAACCTAAAACCTAAAACCTCTAAACCCTAAAACTAAAACCTAAAACCTAAAACCTAAAACCTAATATCATGTCCAAATTTATTCTCATAGATGGTGACAAAGCCAACTTCAATCCCACTTTTGGTTTAGCAACTGTTGTCGTTAGAACTGGCGATTTAAAAGCTAGTGGTAAATCTTCATTACAAGGTAAAAAAGTCTGTATTGATGGGGATGAAAAAAGTGTATCTGTCCCTGGGTGTATGTATACGACTCCTGTTTACTCTGTTCCCGAAACTGGGACATTAAAAATAGCTGCTTTAGGGGGAGACCAAAAAGCACAAAAAACTAATAGTGCTGGAAAATTGGTGTTACTTAAAGGAAGTATATTTACGGCTAGATTTGAAGTCCAAAGTCCGGCACAGTTACCTCCTCCTGCTTCGACTCCTGATGCTACACCTCTATATTCAGGAACGGGAACTTTTATTACTACTAATACTAAATGGCAAGGAACTTAATATTTTACTCATGAATACAAACAAACAAATGAAAAATAAAACTTTTCGGGATGGAGTTAGTCAGGGCGATCGCTTTCTTAAAGAACTAGAACCTGATTATGTTGCTGTGGATGAACTTGATTATGTTGCTGTGGATGAACTTAATCTCTCTGATTTACTTAATTTCGTCAAAGATTATGCGACAAAACTCAACTATTATGATGAGTCTAATACTATAAGTGGTGATTGGTCAAATTTCTTTTCTGCTGATGTAAGTCAAATGGTTGCTTATATAAATAACCAGGAAAGTTTTGTTGATGATGAATCTACAGAAAGGCAATTATCTCAACCTCATTTAGTTTTACTATTTACCTTTTTACAATTATTAAGTTATCCTCAACAACAGTTTAGAGAACTGACTAAAAGATATCTAAATTTTCATTATCAAGATGTACTGAATTTGACAACAAAGGCTGAAGTTCCAGATAAAATAAATGTGGTTTTTGAGTTGGGAACAGGAGAAGAAAAACATTTAATAAAACAGGGGACTTTGCTTGAGGCAGGTCAAGATACTGAAGGAATTAATCTTAATTATGCAACTGATGAAGATATTATTGTTAATCATGCTCAAGTAGCTAGTGTTAAAACTATTTTATTACCAATAAGTTATATTGACTTGAAAGAAATTCATCAGGAAAATAATCGAAGCGATAAAAGTTTTGAAAAGATGCTGCGATGGGCAGTTGGCAATCCTAATCAAGGAGATAAATTTCCTGACTTTGATGGTGTTGGTGTTAATATTCAAGTTCTTAAAGAAGATTTTTATGAAGAGATTAAAGATCAACAGACTGCACAAATCTCTGAGGAGAAAAAAGATTATATTTTAAATCAACTATTTTTTGTGACTATAGACAATTTTAAATACTGTTTTGGCATACATGAACGGTAAATAAATCAACAGGATGTAGGGGTAGAAAAACCGATAGAATTAGAATGGGAAGGAGTTTATCAAGAAGTCGAAAATGCTTACAATAAAAAAATCAATTTTCACAGGCGTAATACCTTACAAGAAAAACGAGAAGAGTCTGGGTTTGATGAGATGATGGAATATGCTCTTGGTCATCCTAATTCTGGCGATTCTTTGGCAAAAATGCCTAATGATTATACAACTCTTGATGAGATATTTAATATTACTGAATCGGCAGTTATTACATATATTAATGAAGAACTTTATATGAGTGTGGCTAATTTCTCTGAGATTATGGAAATTAAAAATATTGGGGAAGAAGATGATTGGCAAGAAGTTTATCGCCTTGTAGAAAAAGCAGAAACTAAGAAAATAAATTTTACTTATCCTCCTGTTGAAAAAACGGAAATTCAAAATATTTGTGCTGGTTCTATCGCAGATGCTAAAGCAGGAGAAGCTATTAAATTAGAACGTTTTAATACTTTGGGAAATCCGACTCAACTTGCTGAAGAATCTGTTGGTTTTGCTGTTGCTTCTCCCCTATTTTTATTGCCGGAAGGTTCCCGAACTATTACTCTGACTTTTGCTACTCCAGGAAATACTTTGGATCGAGATATTTTCCAAGAGATACTGGATAGTGGGGTTAATCCTTTTGAGGTTTATTTGAGTAGTGCTAAAGAATGGATACAGCCTGAATTTTTTAAGTATGAAATTGGTGGTTTTATTGTAGAAGAAGCACTCAAATCTTATAGCAGTTCAAATATATCCCTAAATCCAGAACATCCAGAAAATGGTAACTTCACAAGTGTCTCTTTGATAAGTACCAGCGATACTTTTACTTTAAATAATATCGGACAAGTTATTGTCTGGAATGATGGTAATATTTTTGAAATTACAGGATTAGTAAGTGCTATAGAGGCTAATATTAAACCAATTGGTCAAGGCAACTTTTCTGTAGATTATGAGGATAATGATCGGATTAATTTATATTGGCGTTCGGCGATTTACCTGGATAGTTTACAACTTCAGTTAACCTTTGATGCTAGTCAACCTGAGATTTTGCCTCCCTCACCGGATGAGTCTAATTTTTTCATGGAAACTCCCTATCCGTTGGTAAAAATTATGCTTAAACAAATACCAACAACATCAAATGATCGGGAACAAATTATTTATTATGAACAATTAAAATCTCTCTGTGTAGAAAAAGTCAAGATAGAAGTAAAGGTTGAAAATATTCAAGATTTACAACTGCGGAATGATAACTCAATTATCAATCCTAAAAATCCTTTTCAACCCTTTGGAAATAATCCTAAACCAGGGGCGAGTTTTTACTTCGCTAATTCAGAAATTAGCCAGAAAAAATTAGATAGTCTGACTATAAATTTGGAGTGGATGGGACTGCCTAATAATTTTGCTACCCATTATCAAGCATATTCTGAGACTGGGGTAATTTCCGAAGCGATCGCTAATGATAGTTTTCAAGCTAGTCTGAAACTTTTCAACAAGAGAGTCTGGGTAAATATTGGCAGTTCTCAGGCAATTTTTGCTGAAGATGGTGATAATAATTTAACTACTTCAATTAATCTCAATTATCAAGAGTTTGATGTTCCTGGTTATTCTCTGAATACTTCTACCATAGAAATAGATTCAGACGATCCTTTAGATCAAAGTCGTTATTTTAAACTAGAATTAGAACCCCCAGATTTGGGACATGATTTATATTCTATTGTTTTAAATAAAGTAGCTTTGGCAACCGATGAAGAAATCAAATCTTTAACGGTTTATCCCCCTTATACTCCAGAAGTTAAATCTATCTCTTTAAACTATACTGCCTCAGAGGAGATTGATTTTCAAACCCCCCCAGGGGAAAATGAATCTAGTAAAATCTTTCAAATTCATCCCTTTGGTTTTGGAGATATCCGCAGTCTCAATACAGATAACCAATATTATCTTTTGCCTCAATATCCAGAACAAGGAGGTTTATATATCGGTCTCCGAAATGTTCAACCACCGGAAAATATTTCTATCCTCTTGCAAATGGTTTCCGGAAGTGGTGATGGAGAACTTACTCCACCAAAAATTGATTGGAGTTATTTGAGTGGTAATACTTGGCAAAAATTTCTAGACACTGAGATACTTTCCGATACCACTAACGGGTTACTCGATACAGGAATTATCCGCTTGAATATCCCAGACACAGCAACAACCCAGCATAACTTATTACCTAGTAATTTACACTGGATACGAGCAACTGTCAAAGAAAATACTGCAGCTCTTCCCGATACTATAGATATTAGGACTCAAGCAGTTAGAGCTACATTTGTCAATCAAGAGAATTCAGCAAATCATTTGAGTAAACCTCTAGCAGCTAATTCCATTCAAGGATTTGTGACTCGCAACCCTGTGATTAAGACAGTCGAACAACCCTATACATCTTTTGGGGGTAAACCACAAGAAGATAACCGCACCTTTACCATGCGGGTGAGTGAAAGACTGCGCCATAAACACAGAGCAATAACTGCTTGGGATTATGAAAGACTGGTATTAGAAGAGTTCCCAGAAATTTATAAAGTTAAATGTATCCCTTCTGCTGTTAGTTCAGATACTCCTAGTGCTGCTAAGGTGACATTGGTTGTAGTTCCTGATATTTCTAATACTGCGCCTTTCTTTCCCCTGGAACCTAAAGCACCTGTGTATTTGCTCCAAGAAATTCAGGAATATTTACAAAAATATACTTCACCTTTTGTACAAATTGTGGTAAGGAATCCTCGGTATGAGCGGATCAAATACAGATTGGGTATCCGGTTTCGGCCTGGATACGAACAGGGATATTATCTCAATCAACTGAATCCAGATCGCAATGGCTTGTATATATTTAATCCAACCAATCGTGCGAACCAAAACGCTATTCTCTCCCTTCGCGTTGCCGGGATAAATGGAGGCGATCCTTTCGTATCTTGGGATGTAGCAGGTGAGAGTGGCTGGTCAATGGGGATTGATAATAGTGATGAAAATAAACTCAAGATTGCTAGGTACTGGAGTTCCCTGACTCAAGATACCTCCATGACCTTTGCTAGAGACGGCAGTGTGGGGATAGGGACAGATTCTCCAGAGGCGAAGGTTTCTATTAATGGGGGCTTACACGTTGGTGGTAATTCAAATCCAGGAGATAAGAACCTACTGATAGATGGAACTACAACTACAAATGGATTATCTGTCTCAGGAAATCTTGATTTTGGACAGTCTGAACGGCAGATGATCGAATTATTGGGGAACGATTATGGCATCGGAAGACAAAGTGGAACTCAATATTTTCGGACTGGAAAGAACTTTGCTTGGTATAAAGGTGGTACTCATAATGATAATGAACTGAATCCTGGTGGCGGAACAGTACAAATGGTTATTAAAGACGGCAAAGTGGGGATAGGGACTAATGATCCATCCGCTCCTCTACAGGTGAAAGCCACAGGTGAAACTTCACCAGATCGCAATGGCTTGTATATATTTAATCCAACCAATCGTGCGAACCAAAACGCTATTCTCTCCCTTCGCGTTGCCGGGATAAATGGAGGCGATCCTTTCGTATCTTGGGATGTAGCAGGTGAGAGTGGCTGGTCAATGGGGATTGATAATAGCGATCAAAATAAACTCAAGATTGCTAGGCACTGGAGTGACTTGACCAACCATACTTTTATGACCTTTGCTAGAGACGGCAGTGTGGGGATAGGGACAGATTCTCCAGGAGCAAAACTAGATGTCGCAGGTGCGCTTAAGTTCTCAGGTACAGGAACTCTAATTTTTCATAGTACAAATGAATCGGGTACACCCACTGGTGATGGTTTCAGAATTAGGTATGATAACAATTTCTTTGGTACAAATCATGATGCCTTAGTGATTGAAAAAACTGATGGTAATTCCACTAATCCTGATGGAGGTATTGCTTTTGTTAATACAGGGAATGATGGGACACCACAAACTGCCCTTGTGATTAAAGGAAACGGCAATGTCGGGATAGGGACAGCAAGTCCGAACGCGAAGTTAGAAGTACGAAATAATTTTAAACTTAGTAGCGATCAAAATGAATTCATAATGTATATGAACAGTGAGAATTTATACTTTAAAATTAAGAATTCAGGTCATGGAGGAAGAAATAGTAACAGAACAATCAGATGGGACGGTGATAACAACTGGGATTCTGATTCTGACATCCGCTTAAAAACAAATATTGAAAAAGAAGGAAATATATTAAGTCGTTTAATACAATTGGAAGTCAAAAACTATCATTGGAAAGATAATACTAAAACTAAAACCAAGAAAATTGGTTTTATTGCACAGGATGTTCAGCCTTTATTTCCATCTCTAGTTGGTGACATCAAAGATGAAAAAACTAATGAAACAACACTAACACTTAAGTATGGTACATTTGGAGTATTAGCAGTGGGGGGATTAAAAGAATTGAAACAGGAAAAAGATGCTGAAATCAATAATCTCAAAGCTAAAATACAAGAATTAAGAAATATGATATTGACTCAGGAAAGTTAAGTCTCAAAAAAATTATAAATGATTACCTCAGCCTTTAACCCACCCCTAACCGAGACCGTGGAGGGATAGTATCAACCCACCCCCTACCCCTCCAGGGAGAGGAGTTAGAAGTCTGCCTCTGCACCTTTCAAATTGACTCAGAAGCAAAAATATCTGATATTTAAGAATAAATTCGTACTCAAACAACTCCCTAGAAAAATAACATGAAAGAACAACTAGAACAACGTCTAACTGAACTCAAATCTGAATTTGAAGCAGGACAAAAGTACCTAGCAGATTTAGAACAAAAGGAAGCAAATGTCCGTCAAACTTTGCTGCGTATTCAAGGAGCAATTCAGGTTATAGAAGAAGAACTTGCTAAGACAAATAACGACAACACAGAATCGTCTGAAATATCAAAAATAGAACCAGAAATTGTTACTAATGACTCAAGTTCAAGCTAAACCCAAACTGTTGCTCACAACAATAAATTACTAATAACTGAACATGACTGAATATCTTACTATTTCCAATACTCCCCCAGAACATCCAGGGATGAATTTTGCCTTGTTACGAGAAGAAGGTATTAAGCACATCGAACGTCTAGGAGGAAAAATCTGGACAGATTACAATACCCACGATCCTGGTATAACGATTCTAGAACAACTCTGCTATGTCATCACGGATTTAAGCTATCGACTTGATTTCGAGATGAAAGATTTACTAGCGCCATCCTCTGGAGAAAGTAGAAAGCAGTTTTATACAGCTAGGGAAATTCTGACTGTTAATCCTTTAACTATTAATGATTATTGTAAACTTTTAATAGATATTGATGGTGTAAAAAATGCTTGGTTAGAACCGATAAAAAATTCGCAAACGTCAATTTATTACGATCCGAATCGTCATACCTTAACTTTTCAAGATAAAGAATTTACTCAATCGATAAATTTAAACGGACTTTACCGAATACTTATAGAAAAAGACAAAGATATAGATGAAGTAAATATCATAGAAAACATAACATCTCTACTGAATCAGTATCGAAATCTGGGTGAGGATTTTGCCTCTGTTGAAATCTTGCCTATTGAAGAAATAAGTATTCAGGCAGAGATAGAAGTAGAGGGGGTTTTGATGTCAATGAATTAATGGCAAAGATATATTTTGAATTGGATAATTTTATTTCTCCTAACCTGGATTTTTTTGGTTTAACAGAACTACTAGAACAAGGTAAAAGTCCTGAAGTTATTTTTGATGGTCCCCCTCTGGAGCATGGTTTTATTGATGATGAGCAACTTGAAAGTTTCACTAAGAAAAATGAACTCTATACCTCTGACTTAATTCAGATTATTTTAGATATTGAAGGGATAAAAATAGTTAGAAGTATTGCTATCTCCAATAAGGAGTCACCTCAACCAGAAGAATGGGAAGAATGGGTATTAAAATTAGGTTCAAATTTCACTCCTCAACTCCAAGATATAGACAGTTTAATCGCTAATATTACTTTTGATAAAAGACAAATTCCTTCCGTTTCTGAATTAGATAAAGTTCAAAGTTTTCTAGAATCTTTACAACAAGAAAATACAAAATTACTCTCAACGACACAAATCAAAGATATCCCTATTCCAGTTGGGGAATACCGGGAATTATCTGATTATGAATCAATCCAAAATGACTTTCCTGCTACTTACGGTATTGGGGAAATTGGTTTACCACTTTCCGCATCTCCTCAACGCAAAGCTCAGGCAAAGCAACTGCAAGCTTATTTAATGTTTTTCGACCAAGTTTTAGCCAATTATTTTGCTCAATTAGAAAACACGAAAGATTTATTTAATTACCAAACTAACGAAAAAATTACCTACTTTTCCCAAGAACTTGATGGAGTTCCAGGTGCAGTTCAAATTATTAACTCACCCCTACCCCTCCCAGGAGGGGATAATGAGGAGAAGATTAATTTAGATAGAAAAAATCGTTTCCTCAATCATTTAATGGCACAGTTTGCTGAAATATTTACTGATTATTCTTTACTTTTATATAGTTCAATTATCGAAGAGAGTTTCATTGATAATAAAATAACTTTTTTACAAAATTATCCTCAAATTAGCAGTAACAGGAATCAAGCTTTTAACTGTATTAATTCTAGCGAAGTTTGGGATACAGATAACGTATCAGGATTAAAACAAAGGATTTGCAGTTTATTAGGAATTCCTTACGATCAAAGAACTTTAGCTCTCTCTAATCAATCTGATGAAAAAGAAGGATTCCATATTGTAGAACATATTTTACTTCGTCCTCGTCATAGTAATGAACCCACCCATGAAAACCCTAATTTTTTAAATTTTGGTAATCCAATTTCAGAATTTCGAGAAACAGGTTCTGAAAAAATAGTAACTTGTGTTTCTTCGGAACATGGAATTCTAGAAAACGAGCTAATACAAATATTTGAGACAGATTATTACAATGGAACTTATTCGGTTACTAATGTTCAAAAAGACACACTTGATATACAAATAGAAACAGGATTTGTAGTATCAGAAGCAGGACAATGGGTAGAATTAAATCGAATCGTAGATCCTTACTCTTTCCAAATCAGTTTTGTTTTTCCTAGTTGGATAGATAGGTGTAACAATGAAAACTTTCAACAGCTAATTCATAATATTGTTAGTGCAGAAATACCAGCACATATAACCCCTTATTATCACTGGTTTGATAAGGAGAAAATGAAAGATTTTGAAACAGCTTATACTTACTGGTTAAATACAATTGTAGACAATAATTCTGAGTCTAATCTTATTAAGGAGGTTACAAATAATCTGATTAAAGAATTAGAAGTTATTGGTAATATTGAAATAACCGAATTTAATGTCATTGGTTATATGATTATCGGTACAGAAGATGAGCCAAAATACACAGATTTTGTAGTAAGTTAATTAGGGCTTGCTGATTAAATCTAAAAGCATTGACATATAAAGGTTGAGCGCATTTTTTAGTTAAAAAAAGTCCAAGCTTAATGGTCGTAATAGTTCAAAAAATTAGCATTTTAGGCTCATAGTTGCGCAGAATAATCCCTTGATTATTCTTCCTCCTACCTCCTCTATAATTCCCATTTATCCTTTCTTCCCCTCCCCTCCTGGGAGGGGTTAGGGGTGGGTTGTCTCCTGTCTCCTACCCTTACCCATAAGACTTTTTCAGCAAACCCTAATTAAAGTTTTTGTTAGTGAAAGAACAACGACATATTATTAAGAAACAGATTATAGAACTCAATTTAAGTTCACAACAAGGTGCTTTTGAACTGCAAAATGAGGTGAGTAGAATATATCGCCATAAAGTTCTTCCTTTGATTGATGATTTGTTGAGTCAGTTCAGCGATTCAGATACAATACATCGAGTCAATTCCCTAGAAATTAACTTGGGGAATATTGATATAAATTGTTTAGAAGAGGAATTCATTGAGAAAATTTCAGAAGAAATTCAACGGCAACTAGAAGATAAATTTAGCTCTCAAACAGAAATTTTGACGACGACTGTAAATCAAACAGATATATCTCCATTTAGTCAAAAAGATGTTGGAAATAGTCAAAATTTTTCTAGTCAAAAATATAATGACTTTAAGAACTTACAAAAATCTGATGTTGAGAACAATAGCGCATCACAATTAGAAATTTTTAGCTACTTCCTCCAGACAGGTACATTGCCATGGTGGACAGAAAATTTCAGCAAACAAGAACTAGAAGAATATAGCGATCGCCTGATCACAAACTCACCAGATGCAGTCAAGTCTATTATTCTGGAAAGTTTAAAAAATACCAAGCAACTACAACGTCTGATTTACCAATTTTCTGATGCAATACTGCTAAAAATAGCAGGATTATTTAGTGCTGATTTAGTAAAATTTATTGCTAACTATAATACAGACATTAAAGAGATTTTTAAACAACTAGAAGAAACGAAAAATATTCCGGAAGCTAAATTGAAATTGGAGACATGGCAAGGAATATTATTAAGTCTTTCTTCTGAGGGCAATACTAAAGTAGATAAACTCAGATTAATCCAAGCAAATTTATTACATATTGCCACCAGTAATGGAATTAATTATCCTGATTTTTTCAATAATCTTGTCGCTAAAATAGAGAATTTAATTCTAGAAGGAAATAAATTTAAAAGCACACTGCCTGAAATTTTAGATAATATCACAACTTCCAATCAAGATACAGAGTTTATTAGAGAACAAGAACAAGCAAAGTTATTACCAAGAGAATGGCAAAAGCTAAGTCGAAATAGACAGATATCACCCGAAGATAAACAGCAAATCAATCAACTTAATCATCAAATCGAAATATTACTAAATGAAATCAATAATTTAGCTCCTGTAGAGAATCAATTTAACTTGATAAACAGACTTAATCAAGTTTTGCAAATTGCTCAAACCCTGACAATCAAAATCCAACAAGAACTTAATTTCAATCAGAGTACATTTTCAAATTATATTGATACTTTTAGTGACTCTGATGAAATCTATATTCGCAATGCCGGATTAATTTTACTGTGGCCATTTTTGAATTCCTTTTTTGTCAAAATCGGATTAGTACAAAACAACATTTTTATCAACATTATATCTACTCAAAGAGCAGATCTTTTACTCCAGTATTTAATTGATAACTCAACAGAAATACCCGAACATATTTTACCTCTGAATAAAATACTTTGTGGTATAGATTTATTAGAACCTATAGACACAAATTTAGAAATAACTGAACCAGAAAGAGCAGAATGTGAAAACTTGTTATCTGCTGTAATTCAAAACTGGTCAATTTTGAAAAATACATCTGTAGAAGGATTGAGAAAAGCTTTCCTACAAAGAAATAGTATTTTGAAAATTCGTGATGGGAGTTGGTTATTACAAGTAGAACGTGAAACTTACGATATTTTAGTAGATAAAATTCCTTGGAGCATACGAGTTGTCAAACTACCTTGGATGAATAACATTTTATATGTAGAGTGGTAGAATTGAGGATAGACCTACACCCTACATCCCATCTCCTGAGCTAATCCCTCCTGAGTCACCTTCAGGCCTATTCTCACCCAACGCATGGCCAATTCAATCGCCTTTCTTGTGTCGCGATCGCTCCTAGTAGCAGCGTCAGGAGTCAAATCAAAAGCCGTCAACTTCTCAATCTTTACCCCCACAAACTGCTAAGCTGATACTCTAGGTATTGTGAATAATCACCCAACAGATAAACATCCTTTTGCTTATGAGGTTGCAAATGCGCTCTAGGGCATCCCACAAACTGTAATTTCTCACTATCTATAGAATGCTGAATATACTCCTGAAACTCCCCAGTAGGATTAGCAGGATTAGCATATTTACCAGTCGTGGTTAAAGCACGTTTACGACCCCACCCTCAAAGATAATCCTTGGAGAAATTATCCTTTAGCATATCAACCAAATGGAGTTAGTAGTAATGCTTTGGGTATCAACGAACTAGATGCGATCGCTCGTGAAATTCCCTATTATTTTTGGTGGTGGTGCATTGTAATAGTCGTGCATTGTAATTATTTTTGTTACCAGGTACGGTAGTGAGAGTATCTTGCTCCCTCGCGGGCAAGATGCCCGCACTAAAAATCGTTCATCTGCATATACCATTCTATGCAGAACTACCTATTTTTTTGGCATTGCTGAGGGGCGGGATGAATATAAGTGGGGTGGGTATCCTGCCAAGGAGTGAAAATATCAGGAAAATATCAGGAACGGGCAAGATGCCCATTCTACAAGACACAAAACTATTAAAATCATCCCGCATTTATGCTCAGAAATTACTTTTTACTTTTGACTTGAAGAAGACTTTTGACTTAAAAAAAGCGATCGCCCAAACATGATAATATTTAGTATTAAAGCAGATTTGATCTCATGTTCTTTTGGCTTTTTACTTTTGACTTTTGGCTTAAAAAAAGCGATCGCCCAAACATGATAAAATATGGCATTATACATTATTTTTGTATAGACTAATCAACTAAAACTATGCTACAAACCACCAAAAAAAAAGACGTTCAAATTGCCATCATTACTGAAGAAACAAAAGTTCTTCGGTCTCGCACTTGGGATAGACTAAAATTTGAAGTCGAATATTCTCTACAAAAAGGCACTACTGCTAACTCCTATCTCATTCAAGCCGAAAAAACTGCCGTTATCGACCCACCAGGTGAATCATTTACTAAAAACTACTTAGACTCATTGCAACTACGCTTAAATTGGCATCGCCTTGACTATATAATTCTAGGACACTTTAATGCTAATCGTGCTGCTACCCTCAAAGCTTTATTATCCCTCGCACCTCAAATAACTTTTGTCTGCTCAAACCCAGCAGCTTTAAGTCTCAAAGACTATTTTCAAGAACAAGAGTTGAAAATTCAAATAGTTAAGGGTGAAGATACTCTAGACTTGGGCAATGGTCATCAATTACAATTTATTACCACTCCTACCCCTAAATGGCCCGATGGCTTGATGACATACGACCCAAAAACTCAAATTTTGTTTACTGATAAGTTTTTTGGTGCTCATGTTTGTGGAGACCAAGTTGCTGATGAAGGATGGAGTATCTACAGCGAAGACCGACGTTTTTATTATGACTGTCTCCACGCCGCTCAGGCAAAACAAGTGCTTTCTACCCTAGATAAAATTTCTGACTTGAGCGTGAAACTTTATGCTTCCGGTCATGGACCAATGGTACGTTATGGGATGACCGAGTTAACAAATTTGTATCGGAAGTGGAGTCAGGAACAAAATTCGCGAGATTTGAATGTTGCCTTGGTTTATGCTTCAGCTTATGGTAATACTGCTACTATTGCTCAAGCGATCGCTAAGGGTTTAACTAAAGCAGGAGTAGCTGTAGAATCAATTAACTGTGAAGCTGCCACGTCTGATGAAATCAAGGAAGCAATTGAAAAATGTGATGGATTTATTATTGGTTCTCCCACACTTGGCGGTCACGCACCAACTCAAATTCAAACAGCTTTGGGTATTGTACTGAATACAGCTTCTAAGAGTAAATTAACTGGGGTATTTGGTTCTTTTGGTTGGAGTGGTGAGGCCATTGATATTTTGGAAAGTAAGTTAAAGGATGCGGGTTATAAGTTTGGTTTTGAAACTATTCGGGTGAAGTTTAAGCCAGACGATCTGACGCTTCAAACTTGTAAGGAAGCAGCTATTGATTTTGCTCAGACTTTGATCAAGTCTCGGAAACTTCGCGCTCCTAAACCTTCGGCAAGTGCTTCGGGAAGCGACCGCACAGCTCAAGCAGTGGGACGTGTTGTGGGGTCTTTGTGTGTGATGTCTGCCAGACGTGGAGATGTCACCAGTGCAATGTTAGCTTCTTGGGTTTCTCAGGCGACTTTTAATCCTCCTGGGGTGACTATTGCAGTGGCAAAAGACCGAGCGCTGGAATCTTTGACTCATACAGGCGATCGCTTTGTGTTGAATATATTGGCAGAGGGCAAACAATTGAGGAAGCATTTTCAGAAGTCTTTTGCACCAGGAGAAGATCGTTTTGTGGGAGTGGAAACCAAGGAAGCTGAGAATGGTTGCCCGGTTTTGACAGGTGCTTTAGCTTATTTGGAATGTAAGGTGGCAAACCGGATGGAATGTGGCGACCATTGGTTGGTTTATGCAGTAGTGGAGAATGGTCAGGTACTGAATGAGGGAGTAACAGCAGTTCATTTCCGCAAATCAGGTAGTCATTATTAAAACAGTTGTTGGGAAATAAGAATTGAAAAGGCTCAAAAGCTTACTTTATAGAGCTTTCATGGTTTTAAGGCTGAAAAAACACGATCAACTTTTACTAATAAGGGTTTTAGCAATTTTTTTAGCTTATATCATGTCCGGATAATTAGACATCTCTGAAAAAGATATAGACTTTTTGCACATAGGAGGCAACAGGCAACAGCTCCGGAAAGCAACAGGGAATAGATTTTTAGGAAAAATGTACCAAAAATGATTTAGGGAACTGACTTTTACAACTCTAGCTTTTGTTAAATAAAGGGTAAGTTTATTTTCTGGAGATGTCTATTAGTTATAAAAAAACTTTCTCCTCTTCTTTCTTGTTTCCTGTTTCTTTCCTCGTGAATCCTGACTCCGGAGTCCTCAGTCGTTTATTTATAACTGTTCAACCGGACATGATATTACAGCGCTTTTCAAATTGATGAACCATATCTTCACAAGCAAAACCTTGTAGGGAAGTTCCATGGAACGTCCCTACTGTGGTCTACCGTGCAGGAAAACCGCTGTAATTCCCAACAACTCTAGCAATATGATTTTAGTTGTGAGATATTGGAGACTTTTGTTTTAGGTATGGAGGGAATAGGGAATAGGTATGGAGGGGAGAAACGAATACATATAGCGCTGTGCGCAGGGAACAGGCAACAGGGAACAGGGAACAGGGGGAATAAATTGCCGATCATATAAGACTTCTAGCTCTTTTGCCCCTACTACAATTTGTAAATATACCAGCGCTCATTGCTATAAGAATAAGATAACTGCTATATTCTATTCTTTAAAGAAACACCTCAATTCTCACATCTGATTCCTGATTGCTATCTATTAGAAAAAATGCTCGAAGAAGGGGTAAACAAAATTATCAATGTAAGAATTGTGGTCGGCAAGAAGATTGAACATTATCAGGAGATGTTATTTTTACCAATCAAACTACTTATTTATTATTTGCTCATAGCAAAAACTTTCCGATATAATCAGGACTTAACGCATGAGGTACAAAAAACTAGGATTTGAGATTGCTTTCCGTCCCGGAATGCTCCGCAAACCCTGTCGGTCGCTTCGGACAAAAATACGTTGTACTGAGAAGTCCTAATAATCTGAGTCAAATCCTGTAATTCTTTGATTTAGCGATCGCTCTGTTAATTAAAAACCTTTGAATTTTTATTAATAAATAAGGAGTATATATGAACGGAGACTATACATAGGGTTTGCGCTCAAAAGTCTTTTAGTAGGGGTAGGAGACAACCCACCCCTCGCCCCACCCCCTCCCAGGAGGGGAATACAGGAGACAGGAGACAACCCACCCCTCGCCCCACCCCCTCCCAGGAGGGGAGACATGGGAATGAGCGAGGAGGTAGGAGTAAGAATTATCAATTTGGGATTTTTCTACCATAGTCAGCCCAAAATACTAGCTTTTTGCCGCTCTTGGCATCGAAAAGCTGGCACTTTTTTGAACCCCAAAAAGGCTAATACCTTATATTTATCAATACTTTGAGAATTAATCACCAAGCCCTACATAATATAAGGTGACAATTTCTAATTTGTCTACCGATATCTAAAAAATAAGTCTATTGAATGCTGGTTTCTGTGTGCCAAATTTAATTCTGGTGCTTTTATAGCGTGATCAATACGGAAACAAAATTTTGAGTTGGAAGAATTAATTAGGAAAGACAATACATCACTCAAACAAATAAAGAAAGAGAAAAATATGAATATCAAAGCTATTGCTCTGGCATCTGTTATTGGTTTATCTACTCCTGCGGTCGCAGATATTACCTTAAATTCTCATAGTGCTTCTGCAATGCCTACCGACTTTGTCCGTCCAACTGGAGCTTTCATGGATAATAGCGAAAATTGGGTTGTTTGGCTGAAATTAGATGAGTTCGGAAACTATACCTATGAAGCTCAATCTCGAAAAACTGGCGCAACTCTTACTTTGAAAAATGCCTCAATTACAGGGAATAACCAACGCTATACTTATACCTTTAGAAATGGAAGTCACAAATATATTATTGCTCACCGACCTAAAGACCCGTCAATCATCCGCCTGACTGTTGTCAACCCACAAGGATATGTAATATTAAACCGCCTGATGGAAAAGGTTGGTAATGATTGGGATGTCTAAAAACAAAGGAGTGATATTTTTGGCGTTGCTGATTGGTTTTGTTGCACAAAAGATGGTGTTTAGGGTAAGCTCCAGAGCTACAAAGTAGAAATCTAGTAAACTTCCAACTAAGGGAGTTTTTTGCGATTCCGGAACGGATCGCGGAGCGAATCGCTACTTTCATGCAACAAAGCCTAAAATTAGCAAAAAAGTGGTTTTGCTTGTACCGATCGGTTGACAACTCAAGTATTGCCCAAGTATAGCAATAATACATGGGAATTGGTATGATTTGCATTGATCCTGACTCCTGAAGACTGACTGCTACCCCTAGCAAAAGACTTTCCATAAGCAAACCCTAATTATTTAACCCAATATAGCGTTTCCCAAGCTAATAAGGTACAGTTGTTTTTCTTCTTTATCGATTCCTACAGAACCAGAATTACTACTCCCTACTCCCTAAAACCAAGGAATTTTGTACCTCACAAGTATGGGAATTGCTATATGATATTACATCAGCAACTAATATAGCGCTGTGCGCAGGCAACTGGTAATAGGCAACAGCTCCGGAAGGGGGAATAAAAAGCTGATAAGATAAGACTTTTAGCTATTAGACATCTGGTAAAAATCCAAAATCAAATCAATTCTCACACATAAATTATCAATTATTTCCCCTCCTGGGAGGGGGAGGGGCGAGGGGTGGGTTCCCTACTGCCTACAACAAAGCTGCCTACTCCCTCTTTTGGAGGAGATGTCTATTGGACAGTTCCTGTAATTTGTAAATATGCCAGCGCACATTGCTATATCATGTCCGGATAATTAGTGATCAAAAAACTTTCTCCTTCTCTTCTCCTTTCTTCCCTCCTGACTCCTGAGGACTGACTCCTCCGTCGTTTATTTATAACTGTTCAAGCGGACATGATATAACTATAACTCAACAAGATATGATAATAAAAACTAAACAGTTGTTCAGGAGGATATAGTCTATGACATTGCTATTAGCTGGTGACATTGGCGGTACTAAAACAATACTACAATTGGTGGAAGCTAAACGAGAAGAATCCAAGGGGACTGTGGAATTTAAGAGCCTTTATGAGAATCGTTACTCTAGTCACGATTTTCCAGATTTAGTACCTATAGTACAAAAATTATTGGCAGAAGCAAATGAGAAATTGGGACAGCAATTACAACCAGAAAAAGCTTGTTTTGCGATCGCTGGTCCGGTCGTCAATAATACTGTTAAATTAACTAATCTACCTTGGATGCTAGATGCTAAACTGCTAGAAAATGAGTTAGGGGTATCCCAAGTTAGCCTGATCAACGATTTTGAAGCAGTGGGTTATGGAATTTTGGGCTTAACTGACAATGACTTGGAGACTTTACAAGTTGGCGAACTTCAAGGTGATACTCCAATAGCTGTAATTGGTGCAGGCACGGGATTAGGGGAATGTTTTTTAATTCGAGGATCAGGAACAGTTAGAGTTTACGCCACAGAGGGGGGTCATGCAGATTTTGCACCACGCTCTGAGTTAGAATTTGATCTATTAAAATATTTGTTAGCAAAGCATAATATAGACCGAGTGTCCGTAGAAAGGGTGGTTTCAGGCATGGGAATTGTGGCAATTTATCAATTTTTACGCGATCGCAAATCTGCTGCTGAATCTCCTGAAATAGCGGAATTAGTAAGAAAGTGGGAAACAGAAATTGGCTCAAGTGAAATTACAGTAGATCCAGGTGCAGTTATTGGGAAAGCTGCATTAGAAAAGAGCGATCGTTTGTGCGATAAAACTTTAGAGCTGTTTGTGGGAGCTTATGGAGCGGAAGCAGGTAATTTAGCATTGAAACTTTTACCTTATGGTGGTTTATATATAGCAGGTGGTATCGCTGCTAAAATCCTGCCACTGATGAAGTCAGGTACTTTTATGGAAGCTTTTAACCATAAGGGGCGAATGAGAGTATTGTTAGAAAAAGTACCCGTTCATATTGTGTTAAACCCTAAAGTGGGATTAATTGGTGCGGCAATTCGTGCTTCTAATTTATAGGCAATGATACTAAGTAGGGGAGTGGGGGAGATTAAATATTGGACGTTGGTGATTTGAGATATGATATCATGTCCGGATAAGAGCGTGATAGAACTCCGTGACCTTTACGCAACCAAAAAACTTTCTCTTCTACTCCTGTTTCTTCTTATTTCTTCCCTTCTAACATTGAGTTTCTTAAACATTACTTCCAGCTTGGACTTCAAGTTGTGCCATAATATTCTGCACTTCATATCATGTCCGGTAGCATCGGTATTGTATAGCTAAGGTAAGGAAGAAGGAAGAAGGAAGAGGGAAGAGGCAGGAAGGCTAAAGTTAAGAGCAAGAAAAAACTTAAATTTCCTATATATATTCATATATTCATGCTTGGGTTTACACAAACGATACAAACGGACATGATATCAGTGTAAACTTGAGCGGTTTGGGTTTCATCTTCAAGACGTACAACCACTGCATAAGGTACAGAGTCAGGATTTTGATGCCCCCATTTTTCGTATGCTGCAATAGCTAATGTATAGCACTGTTTGCTATATTCAGACTTGTGTTTTTTCCCTCACGAGGTGACAAGCTAGTTGAAAGCTATATAGAGAAAGGAATTTGCCTTCGGGAGCTGAAAAATATTTCAACAAAAAGAAAACGCTTATTGAGAATGGAAGGGGTGTAGTGCGTTCGCTGCGCG